>JBBQYZ010000111.1:0-7814 GCA_038208205.1 Gemmatimonadales bacterium
TGGCAAGACCCTCGCGGCCTTCCTGTGGGAGCTGAACGCGCTGATCACCGACGGGCTGGAGGCACCGCTCGCCAACGCGGTGCACCTGCTCTACGTCTCGCCGCTCAAGGCACTCAACAACGACGTGCAGCGCAACCTCGAGCGCCCGCTCGCGGAGCTCAAGGCGAGGTTCGAGACGGCGGGCGAACCTTTCCCCGAGATCCGGGTCGCGGTCCGCACGGGCGACACGTCGGCGAGCGCCCGTGCGCGCATGCTGCGCAAGACGCCGCACATCCTGATCACCACGCCGGAGTCGCTGCACATCCTGCTCACCAGCGTGCGGGGACGCACGCTGTTCACCGCGCTGCGCGCCGTGATCGTGGACGAGATCCACGCCGTGGCGGGCACGAAGCGCGGCGCACACCTCGCGCTCACCCTCGAGCGGCTCGCCGCGCTCGCACCCGATGCACCACAGCGCATCGGGCTGTCGGCAACCCAGAAGCCACTGGAGGAGATCGCGAAGTTTCTCGGTGGGTGCGAATCGTCTGTCGATAGCGCGGTCGGTCAGCAGGTCAGGACGGCGACCGTCGGGACGGATACGCTGTCCCGACATACGGACGCACCGACGCACCGACCTGCCTCACCTGCCGACGCACCGACGCACCGACCTACCGCCATCTTCCGCCCCGTCGCGATCGTCGATTGCGGGCTGGTGAAGAAGATGGAGACGCGCGTGATCTCCCCGGTGGACGACCTGGCGAACGTGGGCGGGACGATCTGGACGTCGGTCGCCCCGCTCGTGCTCGACCAGATCCGCGGCGGGCGCACGACGCTGGTGTTCGTGAACAACCGCGCGCAGGCCGAGCGGATGGCCGCGCGCGTGAACGCGCTGGCCGAGGAGGAGATCGCGCTGCCGTACCATGGCTCGCTCTCGCGCGAGCGACGCTTCCTGCTCGAAGAGCGGCTCAAGGCGGGCGAGCTGCGGGCGCTCGTGACGACGAGCTCCCTGGAGCTCGGGATCGACGTGGGCTCGGTGGATCTCGTGATCCAGCTCCAGAGCCCCAAGCGCGTGGCGGCGGCGCTGCAGCGTGTCGGGCGCGCCGGCCATTCGCTCGACGCGACGAGCCGCGGCGTGTTCGTCCCCACCTTCCGCGACGATGCGCTGGAGCAGCTCGCGATCCTCGACGCCATGCGCTCCGGCGACGTGGAGCCGACACGCGTGGTGCAGAACGCGCTCGACGTGCTGGCGCAGTTGATCGTGGCGATGGTGGCGAGCGACACTCCGGAATGGACGAGCGCCGGCCTGTTCGACTTCGTGCGGCGCGCCTATCCCTACCACCAGCTCACCCGCGCGGCGTTCGACGAGACGCTGGCGATGCTCGCCGGCAAATACCCGAGTGACGTCGCCGCGGAGCTCGACGCGCGGCTCGCCTGGGACCGCGTGAGCGACGCGCTCACCCCCGCGCGCTCATCGCGCCTGGTGGCGACGATCTCTGGCGGGACGATCCCCGACCGTGGCCTCTACACGGTCAACCTCGCCGACAAGACGCGGCTCGGGGAGCTCGATGAGGAGTTCGTGCACGAGTCGCGGGTCGGCGACGCGTTCCAGCTCGGCAGCTCGACCTGGCGCATCAGGGCGATCGAGCACGATCGCGTGGTGGTGGTGCCGGCGCCCGGTGCGCCGGCGCGGATGCCCTTCTGGCACGGCGAGTTCATGGCGCGCTCCAGCCATCTCACGCGCCGCGTCGGCGCGCTCAGGCGCGAGCTCGACGACGCCCGCACCCTCGCCGACCTGGCCGAGCTCCAGCAGAAGTACGAGGCCGACGAGCCCACGACGCGCTCGCTCGTGGAGTACGTGCAGTCGCAGCGCGCGGCCACCACGATCGTGCCCGACGACACGCGGCTGGTGCTCGAGCACTTCCGCGACGAGGTGGGCTCGGTGCGCATGGTGCTGCACGCCCCCTTCGGCGGCCGCGTGAACGCCCCCTGGGGAATGGCCCTCGGCCGGCGCATGCGCGAGCGGCTTGGCGTGGACGTGCAGGTGCAGACGACCGACGACGGTTTGATGCTGCGCCTGCCCGATCTCGGCGCGGCGCCCCCGGTGGAGGCGATCCGCACGCTCGCCGCCGAGGAGGCGGAGCAGCTAGTGCTGGAGGAGGTGGGGCAGTCGTCGCTGTTTGGCGCGCGGTTTCGCATGAACGCCGCGCGCGCGCTGCTGCTGCCGCGCGGCAACGCGCGCCGCCGCATGCCCCTCTGGCTGCAACGCCTCAAGTCCCTCGACCTGTTGCAGGCGGTGCGCGGGTTCCCCTCGTTCCCGATCCTCGTCGAGACCTACCGCGACGTGCTGCAGGACGCCTTCGACATGGCGGGGCTGCGTGAGGTGCTGACTCGCATCGCGTCGGGCGCGGTGACGATCCGCGTCGTCGAGACGCAGGTGCCCTCGCCCTTCGCCGCTTCGCTGCAATTCGGGTTCGTGATCGATCACATGTACGGCAAGGACGCGCCGCGCGCCGAGGAGCGCGCGGCGCTCCTCTCGCTCGACCGCGCGCTGCTCGACGAGCTGAGGGGCGGCGAAGGCGCGGACGACACCACGCTCGCCGTGCTCGCGGAACTCCTCGCGCGCCGGCGTGGCACGGCGGTCGGGCGCCAGGCGCGCGACGCCGACGAGCTCGCGGTGCTGGTGGACCGCGCGGGCGACGTGACGCGCGAGGAGCTCGAGGCGCGCGTGGCGCCCGCCGCGGAATGGCGGCGCGGCGATCCGCTGCAGTCGCTGCTCGCGAGCGGCCGCCTCGTCGCCGCCGAGCTGCCGACGTCGAACGGGGGCGAGCACCGCTACCTGCTCGTGGACAGCTTCGCGCGCTACGCCGCAGCCTTCGGAGTGGAGCGGATGGCAACCGTGCTCGCCGGGGCTGACGTGTCGACGCGGCGAGCAGCCGAGGTGATCCCGGACGGCCTGCGCGAGCCGGTGCTCACCGAGCGCGCCGCGCGTCGTGAGGTGCTCGCGCGCTGGGTGGCGCTCGCCGGTCCCGTGTCGGTCGAGCACGCGCGAGCGCGCTACGATCTCCCGGCGCAGTGGGTAGAGCGCCGGCTCGAGGAGTGGGAGCGCAACGGCACGCTCGTGCGCGGCGTGTTCGGCGGTGCGCGCGATGCGACGCGCTGGTGCTCGCGCCGTCTGCTCGAGCAGGCTCGCCGCCGCGAGCTGGCGCAGGCGCGCAAGGCGATCGAGGCGGTGGCCCTCGATCGATTCGCGCGATTCCTTCAGCGCTGGCAGCATCTCGCACCGGGTACGCGGGTCGCTGGCGGCGACGCGGCCGGTGTGGCGTTGGAGCAGCTCTACGGGCTAGCGCGCCCCGCCGACGGGTGGGAGCGCGACTATCTGCCCGCGCGCGTGGAGGAGTACGACGCGGCGAGCCTGGCGCGCCTCGCCGCCTCGGGCGCGCTGGTGTGGGCGGCCGATCCGAAGCCCGACGCGAAGGACGCGGCCGTGATGCAGGGGATCGGCCGGATCCGGTTCTTCGAGCGCGGCACTGGCCGCCTCTGGCTCGCGCCACCGCCGGACGACGTCACGCTGACGGAGGCGGCGCGCGCGGTGCGCGACGCGCTGCGCAGCGGCGGCGCGTCGTTCACGGCCGATCTCTCCGCCGCCACGACCCTGGGCCCGCAGGCGACCCGCGACGCGCTGCGCGAGCTCGTCGCGGCGGGGCTCGTCACCAATGACACCGTGGACGCGTTGCGCGACGTGCTGCGATGGAAGTCCACCCTGCCGGTCAAGCGCCAGAACGAGCCCGACCCAACGCGCTGGCTTCCCGCTGATTTCACGCCATCGGCCAACCGCCCCGTGGTGCAGCGCCGCGGCAACGTGCGCCGACTCCCCAAGTGGCAGCGCCCCGACAAGGCGCCGACTTCGGCGTGGGGCGGCCGCTGGTCGCTGGTGCATACCCCGGGCACGCTCGGCCCCGACGACGACGAGCAGGAGCTCGCCGAGCGGATTGCGCGACAGTGGCTCGCACGGTACGGCATCGTGTCGCGTGACTGGTGGCGGCGCGAGCGGCCGGCCGTGGGGTGGCGGGCGATCTACCACGAGCTCAAGCGGCTCGAGTTCCGCGGCGAGGTGCGGCGCGGCTACTTCGTGGCCGGGCTCGCGGGGGCGCAGTTCGCGCTGCCGGAGGCGGTCGAGCTGCTGCGCGCGGTGCCTGAGGGCGACGACGAGATCGTGGTGCTCGCCGCGAGCGACCCGGCGAACGTCTACACGCTGCCCCTGACGGCCGGCACGACCCCCGACCCCCTCGCCCGACCGCGCGGCGCAGGCGCGCTGCTCGTGACGCTCGCCGGCGCGATCGTGCTGGTGGCCGAGGGGCGCGGCACGCGGCTCCGCGTGCGCGACAGGGCGACGCTGGACGAGGTGCGCCAGGCGACCGCCGCGCTGGCAGCGCGGCTCGTGGCGCGTCAGCGCGGGGTGCGCGGACGCGACGTGGTGGTCGAGACGATCGACGGCGAGCGAGCGTCGGCGTCGCGGCATGCCGAGGCGCTACGCGACGCCGGGTTTCGGAGCATGGGGACAGGACTGCGGTACTACGCGACAGTGTGAGGCGCTGCCGGGAGCCACGGCGACCTGGACGGTGCGGCCCTGGACTTGCGGTCCTAATCGGTTCGAACGCGCGACGCCGCGCGAGAGCCGTGAACGACGAGGAGGGGCAGACGCCCGCCCGTCAGCCCCCATCAAATGTCGCTCCTCTCGCCTTCGCGTCGGCGCACGCCGGTTGCCCTGCTCGCGCTCGTCCTGCTTGTTGCCTGCAACGGTGACACCAGCGCCCCCGCCGTGCTCGCCCCGGCGGCCCCGGCGGCCCCGCTGCACGAGAAATCGGTCGAGCTCTCGCGCGCCGACGCCGTCCTGATGGTTCGCTCCCCGCCCGCGCCAATCGGCGAACGAGGAGGCACCACGCTGCAGCTCGACGCAGGGATCTTCAGCAAGAAGGGCAAGAGCTTTCCCAACAAGAACGAGCGCTTCTATGAATGGGTCTCATCCAACCCGTCGGTGGTGACGGTGGACTCGACGGGGCTCGTGTCGGCGGTCGGGGTGGGCGACGCACTGGTCATCGTGGACTACAAGGACGCCGCGGACACGCTGCACGTCTCGGTCATCCCGGTCCCGGTGGCGAGGGTAACGGTGAGCGGCCCCGATTCCCTGTCGGTCGACGACACCGCGACGTACTCGGCCGCCACCCTCGACTCGGTGGGCGAGCCGCTCGTCGGGCGCGCGGTGCGATGGAGCTCGTCCGCTCCGACGGCGCTCGTCATCGGTGCGGACGATGGGGTTGCCGTCGCGCTGGCGGAAGGAACGGTGACGATCACCGCGGAGAGCGAGGGAGTGGAGGGGACCTGGCTCACGAAGGTATGGCCGCAGCCGGTGGCGAGCATCGACGTGTCGCCGTCGAGCGTGAGCGTTGCGCTTTACCGCGGCGCGCCGACGTTCACCGCCACGCCGCGCGACCGGCGCGGCAAGGCGCTCACCGGCCGCGTGCTCACCTGGCGCTCAAGCGACCCGGCCGTGTTCACCATCGGCGGGCTCACCGGCGTGGCGACGACGCTGGCGCCGGGCGCGGCCGACGCGATCGCCGAGTCGGAGGGGAAGCAGGGCACGGGACACCTCACGGTGACGAACCCCGTCGAGGCGCGCGTGCTGTGGGTGACGCGGTTCGACTTCTCCACCGCGGCCCACGTCAAGACGATCATCGCAAAGGCGAAAGCCGCGAAGTTCAACGCCGTGTACTTCCAGGTGCGCACCTCGGGCGACGCGCTGTACAAGTCGACGATCGAGCCCTGCTCGCCGCGAGTGTGCGGCACGCTCGGCGGGGCGGCGATGTCGTACGACCCGCTGGCCACGGCGATCGCCGAAGCGGGCAACGACATCGAGGTCCACGCGTGGCTCAACAGCATGACCGCGTGGATCTCGGGCAGCACGACGACCTGCAACGGGCTCGTCGCGAGCCCGATCCTGCACCTGGCGAAGGCGCATCCGGAGTACGTGCTCACCGCGAGCAACGGCGTGGTGACACTCTGCGCGACGACGCCGGAGTACATCTGGTTCTCGCCCGGCGTGCCCCAGGTGCGGACGCAGCTCGCGCGCGTCGCCTCGGAGCTGCTGCGCACCTACCCCGGGTTGAAGGGGATTCACCTGGACCGCATCCGCTACCCGGGCACCACCTGGTCATACGACGCGCCGAGCGTGAATGCGTACAAGGCGGCGAACGGCGGCGCGGCGCCGGTCGCGGGTTCGGTGGCGTGGGCCGACTTCCGACGCGGGTTCGTCAACGCCGCGGTGAAGGAAGTCTACGACACCATTCAGGCGGTCCGGCCGGCGGCCGTGCTGTCAGCCGCGATCTGGCCGATCTACAAGGCGGTTCCAAAGTGGGGCGGCACCTCGAAGGGGTACGACGACTACTTCCAGGACCCGCGCGCCTGGACCGCGGGCGGATATCTCGACGTGGCCGCGCCGATGACGTACCCGGCGAGCACGGGGTCGGCGTCGTACGTCGTGAAGCCCAACGTCTGTGACTTCCTCGATTGGGAATGCCTGTTCGACGACCACCGCGCGGTGATCGAGGGGCGCGACCACCGGCACGTCTACATCGGCGTGGGCGCGATCAAGGGTTGGGCCGAAATGGACCGGCAGATCGCGATCGCCCGTCGCGATGGTGCGACCGGAATCTCGGTGTACAGCTACGGGACGATGGAGGCCAACTCGCCGACGGCGTGGGCGAATCTGGCGAACGGCTACTTCAAATATCCCGCGACGATCCCGGCAATGCCGTGGAAGTAGGGACGGCGGGCTGACGTGCGAAGGGGGCGCCGCTCACCGCGGCGCGCCCTTCGTCGTCTCCGGACTAGTGCGCCAGCTGCGCCTTGACCGCGTCGGCGATGCGGGCCTCGAGCACGCGCGTGCTCGAGCACTTGACGTATTCGCCAGAGAAGGCGACCGGGCGACCCATCGCCTCGATGGTCGTCGTCAGCACCGTGCCTCCCGTTTCGCCGGCTCGGGTTCGCGAGAGCACCGAGAGGCGCATGTCGTAGATGTCCGCGCTCGCGGCGCCCTGGGTGTTGCCGCAGTCGAAGAGGCGCGACATCGTCGCGGTGCCGAGCCGGCGCCGCGCGCTTAAGTTCGGGTTGCCGGTGGTGTGGCTGGGAAGGTCGCGCGTGGTGACGGGGATCGCGATCGACTCGTAGACGACTGGCAGCACGCGCCACACATCGTCCGGCGACGCGACGAACATCGCCACCGACGGCGCGGCCGCTTCCGATGACATGCCGAGATTGATCGTGCCGCCCGGCTGACCGCTGCCCATCACGCGCACGGTCTCCACCCTCGCCGGCGGCTCGACGCCGGGCTGCGCGGTGGCACATCCGACGAACGAGACGAGCGACAGGACGACGAGTGCGCGCATGCGATCTCCCGGAAAAAAGAGGACCCGCCAGCATCGTCGCCGCGCGCGGATCGCGCAAGGCGCCGCGGTGCAAGGCGCCGCACTGCACGGCGCGCCGTCAGGTCGGCGGGGGCGAGGTCTGTTGCTGCGGCTGCGCCGCCTCGGTGCGGGTGTAGTCGAATGCCCCCGTGCGCGTGGACGGCGCAACGGTGATCACGACGTACTTGGAGGTCGGAGTGTTGCTGCGCGCCGCCACGCTGTTCACCGGGACGAGCACGTTGGTCTCCGGGAAGTAGGTGGCCGCGCACTTCCGCGGAATCTCGAACGGGATCACGATGAACTGCCGCGCGATCCGCGTCTCCCCCTCGAAGTGGCTCGTCAGGTCGACGACCTGCCGGTCCGCGAGCCCCAGCT
>JBBQYZ010000112.1:0-7740 GCA_038208205.1 Gemmatimonadales bacterium
CGTGACTGCGCGACGCCGGCGAGCTGCGCCGAACACTCCGACGAGTCCCGTGCCGAGCAGCACGATCGACGCCGGCTCCGGAACGGCCGCCGTCTGCGTCAGCGACGCCTTGAGGGCCGTGGTGTTCTTCACGTCGACGCCGTTGTACGCGAGCTTGATCCCGTTCACGCCCTGATCGTAGATCAGCGTGTACGTCGTGCCACCGATCGTGATCGCCTGATTGGTCGGCGCGAAGACGAGCGTGCTGTAGTTGCCGCCGACGCTCTGGACCGTACCCGTGATGCTTCCCATCGTGCTGCCGGTCCCGATCGTCGGCGCCGTCTGCGCGATGCTGAGGGTGAAGATCTGTGTCACCGGCGTCGCCGATCCCGACCCGGAGACGAAGAAGTTCCCGAGGTTGATCGTGTTGCCGGGAACGTTCGGGACCAGGTTGGTCCCGGTGAACGGATCGTACGTGATGCTGAAGCCCGACGACGGCCCCGAGAAAGTGCCCGACGTCGTGTAGCTGACGTTCCCCGCCTGGGCCTGTGCTGGCGCCGCGGCGACCGCCGCTGCCAGCATCGCACCCGCGATTGCTCGTGTTCCGACTCGCATGCTTCTACCCCCGAATGATGAGTGCCCCCCAACGCGGCCGGAACATCCGACCGCCACGTCATTCCGTGCACCCGGCGCCCGCGCGTCGTTCCTCACGGGCGCCAGGCCAGCACGTAAACACTGAACTGACCCAGACGTTCCGTGGTGGTTCGCGGGTGCGAGACGCCTGCCGAACGGAGCGGTGCGCCGCTGCGCACTGCAGGGCGCTGCTGGGCGCTGCTTGCCATCCCGTGCCGCCGAGCGAAGATTGTGTATCGGATCGTGCGCTCGAGGACGTGGGACGTTGCCAGGAGGCCGTCATGCATGTTCGTGCCGTCGTCGCCATCGCGTTGCTGCTGCTCCCCGCCGGTGCGAGCGCGCAGCGCTTTCCGTTACCCGGCGACCCGAGGCGGGGCCCGCTGGGACCGGTGCCGCTGCCGCGACAGCCCGAGCCAATCGCCCGGGCCCTCGCCTATCGGAGATGGCGCCTGTCGGTGGAGAGCTACCCGATGGTCAGCTACGTCCAGTCGCCCGGCATCGCGACCGATGGGCAGGCGACAGCCTGGACGGCGTTCGGCGCCGGTACGCGGGCCGAATATCTTCTCACCCGCTACGTGTCGGCGACGCTGGACCTGACGTCGTCGTTGCTCAGCAGCCCGGTGAAGATGCAGACGGCGGAGATCGGCACGCGTCTCCGTCCCGAGCGCTCCGAGCGCCGAGCGTCTCCGTTCGTCGACCTGCGCGTCGGCTACGTCTCGGCGTTCGACCGGAATCTCGGCTCCATCGTCGACGACCAGTACGGCTTCCCGACGACACAGGGCGCGTATGGTGCGCGCTACAGTCGCGGATTCGGCGGTGTGGCGGGCCTCGGCGTGGAGTACGCGCTCACCCGGACGCTATCGCTGACGACGGCAGGATCGGTGATGCGGAACCGGCTCACGGCGCACGACTTCCAGTTCCAGAACACCCAGCCGGTGAATCGGGACTTCGCGATGACGTCGTACCGATACCAGATCGGGATCAGGTACAATCCGGTGCGTCTGATCATGCCGGGGGGCACCGGTCGTCCCTAACGCCGGCGGCCCTGACCGCTGATCGCGTCACCCCGTGCTCAGGGCCGGCAGCTCGTCGCGCTCGGGTTGGAGAGGTCGATCGACATGATCAACGGCGCCGACCCCGGCGCGGCGATCGAGACCGTGACGCATCTGGTCCCCGTGAACTGAACCACCGAGTGCATGGTGGTCGCCGGCAGGGTGCCGAAGGAGAACGTGGCGTCAGCGGTGATCGTCCCTGGGCCGGGATACTTGTTGGCGCGCGAAGGGAGCACGAGGCCTTCGATCTTCGCGACGCTCACATTGCTCATCGCCTCCGAGGTCGGTGCACGCGGCCCCCCGGAGAAGGTGCCGGCGGTGGTTGACGTGGAGGTGCCGTTCAGCACGTGCCGTCCGGTGAGCAGCCCGCTCACCGTGCCCTCGTCGACATTGTCGATCGTGAACGTGCTGCCGGCCGAAGCGACAGTGCCGCTGAGGTGCGACGTCGTGCGCAGCGACGCGGTGCTCGTGGGGCTGAACTGCGATTGCGCGCTCCCGGCCGCGTCGTACAGGGTGAACGCGCGAGTGAAGGTGATCCCGCCGCTGGTGACCGGCGCACAGACGAACCGCTGCGACGCCGCGTCGTATCCGCAGCTCGACGGGGAGCCTGACGCGACGACCGGCATCATCACCGGCGCGGCGATCAACACCGCTCCGATGTCGGAGAAGCCCGAGAGGCTGGAGAGCGACGCCTCGTTCAGCACCTCGGCCAGATTCGACGTTGACTGCGGCCCGGTCGGCTCGGACGAGCAGGCGAAGAGCGATGCGCCTAGCAGGAGCGCGGCGACGCGTAGCGGGTGATGAAGCTCGCACGGCATGATGTCACCTCTGGACCATGATCGGTGAGACCCCTTCCGACGGGACGAACGAATCCAAGGTGGCGAACACGCATCGAGTCCGCCAGCACGGCCGAAATACATGACGGATGGTGAATCTCCTTATCACCGTGGTGACAGCTTCGCGATCTACCTTTCGTCCATCCGCCCGCGCGATTTCGCGCGATCTCTCCCCGTTCCATGGAGTCACGACATGCGCAGCATCCACATGGTACCCGTTCTTCTCGCCCTCGCCCTCGCCGCAGGCGCCGCCGGTGCCCAGCAGTCCGCGAAGTCGCAACCGCACCATGCCGTCAAGGTCGAGAGCCAGGCCGCGCTCCGGAAGGAAGCGAAGATGACGATGGCCGACGCCCGCGCGCTGGCCGCGAAGACTGTCCCTGGCGCCAAGGTCCAGGCCGGCGAGATCGAGCGTGAGGGCGGGAAGCTCATCTACAGCTTCGACATGAAGACCGCCGGCAAGGCAGGGATCGACGAGGTGAACATCGACGCCATGACTGGCGCGGTCATCGCCACGCAGCACGAGACGCCGAAGGACGAGCGGGCCGAGGCGAAGGCCGACGCGAGGGCGGCCAAGGCGGCGAAGATCAAGCATTAGGGCTCTCGTCGATTCGACGTGCCGGCACACCATCCCTGGCTTCTCCAGATTGCCTTGAACGTTCCGATCCACAACGTTCTCGCGAACCTTCGCGCCGACATGGTGGACAAGATCGAGGTGATCCCGCACTCCACCACGCACCTCGTGGAGGAGGCCTTTGACAGGCTCTCCAGGGAGCACGGTCGTGACGGAAACGACCCGACCGCCGGCGAGCCGTAGTGACCGGCGCCACGACTACTGACGCCGAGCGCACGCGGGTTGCGGCGTGGCGAGCCGACACCCCCGGCTGCGAGCAGCGGGTGCATCTCAACAACGCCGGAGCCGCGCTCGTGCCGCGGTCGGTCTCGTCGGCCATCGTCGATCACATCGCATTGGAGAGCAGCGTCGGCGGGTACGAGGCCGCCGACCTGCGGCGCGCCGAGATCGACCGCTGCTACGAGCACATCGCGGCGCTCTGCTCCACCCGGCCGGCGAACATCGCCGTCACCGCGAGCGCCACCGCCGCCTTCATTCAGGCGGCCAGCGCGAGATACTGGATCTGGTACGACGTGTAGTCGAGGCGGCTCGTGATCAGCACGTCGTACCAGATCCAGTATCTCGCGCTGGCCGAGCGATACGGCGTCACCGTGCTGCACGCGCCCGATCTGCCCGAGGGAGGCGTCGATCCCGACGGGGTGCGCGCGCTCCTGGCGCAGAATCCCCGCTGTCGGTTCGTGTCCGTCACCTGGATCCCCACGCACACGGGCACCATCCAGGACGTGGCCGCCGTCGGCGAGGCGTGCGCGGCGGCGGGAGTGCCGTATCACGTCGACGCCTGTCAGGCGGTCGGACAGCTACCGATCGACCTGTCGATCCTCCAGTGCGACTACCTCTCGGCCACGGGACGCAAGTTCCTCCGTGGACCGCGCGGCACCGGATTCCTGTATGTGTCCGATCGGGCGCTGGCGCGCGGAGACCGGCCGCTGTTCATCGACATGCGCGGCGCCCGCTGGACTTCGGCCGACGCGTTCGAGGCCGCGGCCGGCGCCAGCCGCTTCGAGGAGTGGGAGCGGTCCTATGCACTCCTGCTCGGACTCGGCGAGGCAGCGCGTTACGCCGTCGCTGCGGGCGTGGATGCGTGCGGTCAGCAAGCCCGCGCGCTCGCGGCGTACGCGCGTCGGCGCCTGGCGGAGCTGCCGGGCGCGCGCGTGCTGGACCGCGGAGGGGATCTCTCCGCCATCGTGACCGTGTCGTTCGACGGCCGCGACGGCGCCGACGTCGTGAGAGCGCTCGCCGCACGCCGGATCAATACCGTCGCGAGCCTGCGATGGTACGGCTTGCTCGACTTCGGCGAGCGGGGCGTCGAGAGTGCGGTGCGGATCTCGCCCCACTACTACAACACGTCGGACGAGCTCGACGCGCTGATGGCCGCGCTCGAGGAGATCGAGCTCGTGGATTGAACGCCCGATTCTCGTCGATCGTAGAATCAGTGATCGAATCGACGCAGCGAGTGCTGCTGGCGGTGCTGCGCGGAAAGTCGAGTGCGCGGCGCCGGCACTCACCACCGCTCGTCGGCCGTGGGCCCGTACACCTGCGGCAGCGGCACGTCCACCAGTCGCAGATACACGGTGAGCTGCCCGCGATGATGGATCAGGTGGTTCAGGTGGCCGCGCACGGAAGCTCCTCGCGGCGCCGTGAGCAGCACCTGCTCGCCGATCCTCAGCGACCACGGGTCGTCGAGCACATCCCCTGTGACCGCCGCCAGCGCCTCGTGCGCCGCCTGCACGTTGCGGTCGAACTCGCGCAGCAGCGCGTCGGTGGACTCGAAGCTGTAGCGCGGACCGGCGGCCAGGTCGATCGCCGGCTCGCGCAACGTGCGGGCGATCCAGCCGGGCATCCACGCGACCAGCAGCGCGAGGTGTCCCAGCGCGAATGATTTGGGATGCGGCTTCCACTGGCCCTGCTCGGCGGGGACGCGCTCGAGGAGGCGCCGGGTGGAAACCATCTCCTGGTCGAACTCGGTGAGCGGGATGGCAGGTATGGTCATGTGAGTGGATGCGTCGTTCGTCCCTGGGCGGTCGCGAGGTCGGCACGACGCCGGCGGTCCGCCACCACGGCGACGATGCCCGCGCCAGTACCGACACCGCTCGCGAACAGCCCCACGATCTCCACCAGGCGCACATGGTCGCGCATCGCCAGCGTGGCGACGATCGACGTCGCCACGCTCACGACGGTCACCAGGAGTGAAAGCCTCTCGCGCATCGGTTCAATGCATGTGGTGGGTGTGTCGCCTTGACGAGATCATACGTCTGCTGCCGGACGATGGCCAGTCGGTCCGCGACCGGGTCATCATCCGCCGTGGCTTCTCGGGGCTGGCGTCCCCTTGGCGGTGCCCTAACTTCGAACTGCAGCAACTCATTCACCGGACTCCACATGGGCAGGCGATGACAGGATCGAACGGTGAACGCGTGGTCGCGAACTCTCGCGAGTTCTCGACCTATCAGGAGGCCCTCGCGCGGTGGCTGTCGCGCGATGTGGACGACGATTCTGCGCTGACCACGGCGTCGATGGCGTTGTGCGAGCTCGCGCGCGAGCGCGGCGTGCTCCCCGAGCAGCTCGTCGTGGAGGTGCGCAATGGAGGCCGCCCCCCGATCACATCCGAGGGGACGGACCGGGTCGCCCGACAGAGTCAGGAACGCGCGCACCGGTACACGCTCGCGGTCGGCGCATTGTTGACCTGCTACTTCTCCTGAAGCGCGACCCCCGCCGCCGTCACCGCGCGCTCGACGTCGTCGGCGGTGGTGCGCCAGCTGGACACTGAGACGCGCATGCAGCGCCTGCCCCGCCAGGTGGAGCCGGTGAAGAACGCCTCGCCGGTGGCGTTGATCGCCGCCATCACCGCGTCAGTCCGGCGGTCGTGATCCTGCTCGGTTGCCCCGGTCCGAAGATCGTGAAAGCGCACGAGTCCCTGGTTGATCTGCGGCACGCACATCACGCGCGCGCCGGGCAACGCGCCGATGCGGGTCACGATGTCGTGCGCGTGGCGGGAGCAGCGCGCGACGAGATCCGACAGGCCGCTGCGTCCGAGCTCGCGCAGCGCCGCCCAGGTGGCGAACCCTCGCGCGCGGCGCGAATGATCCGGCGTCCAATCCAGCTCGTCGCGCGCGTCGTCCGCGTGCTCGAGGTAGCTCGCGCGGTGCTCCATCGCGGCGCGGTGGTGCGCCGGGTGCGCCACGAAGGCGTAGCCACAGTCATAGGGAACGTTGAGCCACTTGTGGCCGTCGGTGGCCCAGGAGTCGGCGAGCTCCACTCCCGTGAGCAGGTGGCGTAGCTCCGGCACGGCGTTGCACCAGAGCCCCATCGCACCATCCACGTGCACCCACGCTTCGGCCGCGCTCGCGATGGCGATGAGCTCGGGGAAGGGATCGAAGGCGCCACAGTTCA
Organism: Gemmatimonadales bacterium; assembly: GCA_038208205.1. Classification (GTDB taxonomy): domain Bacteria; phylum Gemmatimonadota; class Gemmatimonadetes; order Gemmatimonadales; family Gemmatimonadaceae; genus AG11. The sequence continues at coordinate 6,519 of JBBQYZ010000112.1, forward strand.
CATCCCCCGCCTGGAGCACGACGATCGTGGGCCGCGCCGGCTCGCGCGACAGCGCGTCGCGCAACACGTCGGGCGCGAGCTGCGATGAGGCGTCGCTGGGCAGCACCGTGATGTTCGCCGTGCCGATCCCGAGCAGCTTCGCCGCGCGCGTGGTGGTCCCGTGCACTTCGCTCGACGTGAGCACGCGCACGCCCGGCGCTCCCGTCAGCCCGTCGCGATTGACGTCCCACCCCGCACGCGCGAGCACCGCATTCCGCGCCGCGGCCAGGCAGGTGACGTGCGCCATCTGACAGCCCGTGACGAGGGCGAACGACGCCGAGGCCGGCAGGCCGAGCACGTCCTTGAGCCAGACGCCGCACACTTCTTCCACCACGGCGGCGGCGGGGCCACACGCATAGAGGCCGGCGTTCTGGTCCCACGTCGCCGTGAGCCAATCGGCTGCGAGGGCGGCGGGCAGGCCGGCGCCGATCACCCAGCCGTAGAACCTGCCCCCTGCGCTGCCGAGCAGTCCGCCGGCCGCGTCGCGCGCCAGCTCGTCGATCACCGTCACCGGGTCGACCCCGTCGTGGGGCAGGGGGTGCGAGAAGCGCTGCCGCAGTTCCGCGAGCGAGACGGTGGTGGCGACGGAGGCGGTATCGAGCGAGTCGAGGTACGAGAGCGCCAGCTCCGCGGCGCGCGTCAGGGTGGCCTGCTGTCGGGTGTCGGACGGCATGAACCTCGTTGCCGGTGGGGAAGTTGGGCGAGCCCGCTAAGCTACGGCGCGGTGGGACGGCGTGCCAAGACTCGTATCGCTGTGCGCCCGCTGTCCGCCACGTGACCGAGAGTTGGTGAAACGGCAGAAGGGCACCCCGGCTCGCGCCGGGATGCCCTTCCGTGTTTTATCCCGTTGGTCCGACCTGCCGACCAACTGACCTACCGACTTACACCGCCTTTAGCGGCACGCCGGCTCGCCATCGCCAGCGGTCGTCACGATCGGGTTCGCCGTGTTGACGCCGATGCCGCAGGTGAAGTTCGGGATCTGCGAGTGCGTCACGCGGGCCGACCAGAAGCCCTGGCCGATCACGATCGGGGTCGTCAGGATGACGCCCGTCGAGGTCGCGAACTGCAGGCCCGGGGTCGTCGAGTTCAGTGCGACCGGCGCGATGGCGTAGCGGCCCGAATCCGAGAAGAACGACTCCTCGGCCGTCACGAGGTTGCGCAGGTCCGACTTCATCGCGGCCGT
>JBBQYZ010000113.1:0-7738 GCA_038208205.1 Gemmatimonadales bacterium
TCAACACGAGTGCGTCGCCGGCCCAGAACACCGCCTTCAACACGGTGCGCCCGACGGTCCCGGCCGTGGGGTTGGCCACGCTGCGGCAGATCCAAAAGCACGAGACGTCGCACGTCGCCACGCTGATGTCGCTCGGCGCAACGAACGTGTTCAACCTCAGCGCGACCACGTTCGACTTCACCGGCGCGCGCGGAGCCGGCAACGGCCCGTTCGCCAAGGCCACCACGGACCTCGCCTTCCTGCTGGAAGTTGCGCAGGGCGCCGAGGATACCGGCGTTCGCGCATACAAGGGGCAGGCGGCGAATCTCATGACGAACCCCGCCGTGCTCGAAGGGGCGCTGCGCATCCACTCCGTGGAGGCGCGTCACGCCTCCCGCATCCGTCGCATCCGCCGCCTGCTCGCCGGCGCGCCGGCTTCGGTGCGCCTCAGCGGTACGGTCCGTGGCGGCGGTTCTGCCGCGGCCGGTGCCACCGATACGGGCACGCAGGGAGCTGCAGTGATCGCCGCGTTCGACGCCATCTACGGCCCGGGCGCGAACACCACCAGTGCCCCGACCGAGTCGAACACGACACACCTGACGATCAACGTCACCACGCTCGCCAACGCGCAGTTCGGCATCGAGGCGGCACAGGAGGCGTTCGACGAGCCTCTGGATCGTGCCGACGTCGTGAAGATCGTCCAGCCGTTCTTCATCCCGACGATCTCCTGACGGCGACGCGGTCAGTCGCTTAGAACATCGCATCAACGAAGGGGCGGCTCCGAGAGGAGCCGCCCCTTCGCATCCGGGATGCGCGGAATGCCGTGCTCCAGGAGATTGACGAACTGCAGCGCGGCCCCGCAGGTTGACGGTCATGACGCGTCCCCGTCCGCGGCGAGCCGCGCTGCTGCTGCTCACGATTCCCCTCTGGCTCGCAGCTCCCGCCTGCCTGCCGTCTGGTCCAGCGCCCGAGCCCACGCCCACCCCCACCCCCACGGGGCCCCCCCGTCCCTCGGCGGCCGACCGTGCCCGTGCCGAGCGTGCCCGCACGGATAGCCTGCGCGAGGACAGCGTGCGCGCCGATCGCGCCGAGCGGATCGCACGGGCGGCGCGGGCGGCGCGGGCGGCTGACGCGCGTCGCCGCGCGAGCATCGCCAGGCCATCGGCCCGCAACGACACGCTGGCGCCACGGTCGCTGCGCGCGGCATTCCGTGTCTGCGCCGGCGGCGACGTCACCCTCGGCACCAACCTCGAACCGGACTGGTCGAGCAGCGCGTCCGAGCGCATGCATACGCAGTTCGGGCGCGACGACGACCCCGCGTCGCTGATCGCCCCGCTGCGCCCGCTGTTCCGCACTGCCGACGTCGTCCTGCTCAACGTCGAGTCGGCGATCGGGGAGGGGCCGGCCCCGTCCAAGTGCGGCCTGACGTCCACGAACTGCTTCGCGTTCCGGTCGCCCCGCTCGAGCGCCGCGGCACTGCGCACGCTCGCGCCCGATCGTGTCGTGGTGGGCAACATCGCCAACAACCACTCGCGTGACGCCGGCAACCCGGGACACGACAGCACGATCGCCGCGCTCGCCGACGCCGGCGTCCTCGTCACGGGAGACGACACGATCGCCACAGCGGTGCCCACGCCGGCGGGCGACTCGATCGGCGTGCTCGGATTCTACACCTCGAGGGACACCCCCGACGCGCGCGACACGGCGGCGGTGTACCGGCACGTCGCCCGAGCGCTCGAGGACTTTCCCGTGGTGATCGTGACGATGCACCTGGGCGCCGAGGGGCGCGGAGCGCAGCGTACGCACGACGAGCCGGAACGGTATCTCGGGATCGAACGCGGAAATCCGATCGCCTTCGCGGACGCCGCGGTGCGCGGCGGCGCCGCACTGGTGGTGGGGCACGGGCCGCATGTGCTGCGGGCACTCGAATGGCGACGGCGCGGAGCGCTGATCGCGTACTCGCTCGGCAACCTGCTGACGTACGGCCCATTCGTGCTCAAGGAGCCGCTCAACCGCAGCGCCGTGCTGTGCGCCACCATCGATCGCACAGGGAGGGTGGCCGAAGCCTCGCTCGCCCCGACGATGCAGCGCGCGCCGGGGCTGCTGCAGCGGGACCGGCGTCGCCGCGCGCTCACGTTGGTGGACTCGCTCGGGCGACTCGATTTTCCCGGCACCGGCGCCCGGGTCGGGTCGGCGGGCGCGCTACGGGCGAGGGTGAGACGGTGACTCGCTCGCCCGCCCTCAGCCAGCGCCGAGGGGCACGACGATCGAGTCCGCCACGACGCGCCGCACGCCGCGCCACCGCTTGATGAGCGGCGACGCCGGTCGATCCAGAGGGCTCTCGATCACCCGGCCGGCAACGCTGCTCGCGTGCACGTATCGGCCCTCGCCGACGTAGATGCCGATGTGACTCACCCCGCCACGCGTCCCTTTGGCGAAGGTGAGCAGGTCGCCGGGCAGCAGCCGCGCGGTGTCCGCCTCCACCTGCACTCCCGCAAGCGACTGCTGCGCGGCCGTACGGGGAAGGGCAAGGTCGAGGCGAGCCATCACGTAGCGCATCAAGCCACTGCAGTCGAAGCCCCGTTCTGGCGACTGTCCCCCGAGCCGGTACCTTGTTCCTACCTGCGCTCGCGCTGTGGCGACGATCGAGTCCCGTATCGCGTGTACCGATTCGCTCCACGCCGTCAACGGCTTGACCGACTCGGAGCTTCCCTCCGCCGGAGCGTGGACGACGGCTGCGACATCCTGCGCGCGGACGGGAACGGCGCACATCGCCACGATCGCCCCGAAGGCGATGGAACGCAGCGCACGACGTCGCGACGAAGGCATCCGGTGGGAGAGGTCGATCATGGCGAGGGGACAGGGCTGGCGTGGGGGACCGTCTGGCCAGCAACTAGCTCGGCGGGGAGGACCGAGTCGGGGGTAGGGAATGCTAGCGGCCCGAGCAGCAAACGTCAACCTAAGCTAGCGCTGACAGGCAGTGCTGTGACTCTCGTCACGCGCAATGGTAACCGGTTGCCGCGTATAAGCTTGATCAGAGAAAACGGTCTCTGGAGTGGCGCTGATGGGCGGCCGGCGCCAGTCCGGCAACGGCAACGGCCCAACCCTCACCGGATGTCGAGGAGCTTGTGGGTCTGGAGGCTCAGTCGCCACTGGGGGTGCGCCAGGCAATAAGCGAGTGCCGCCTTCGTGTTGAGCCTGGTCGCGTCGGGATCCCGGACGTCGAGCGGTTGGAGGAAGAATGCGCGGAAATCGAGACCGGCGAAGCGCTCCGGCTGCGCGTCGGGATGCGGCTGCGGATAGACGAGCTTCAGCTCATCGCCGGTCTTCAGCAGCATCGGCGCGTTCGACTTGGGGCTCACGCAGATGTGGTCAAGCCCGGGCGGGGGCAGTCGAGTCCCGTTCGTTTCGATCGCTACCTCGAATCCACACCTGTGCAGCGCCTCTACCGCCTCGACGTCGAGCTGGTGGTGTGGCTCCCCGCGGGTGCAAACGACCAGGGGGCGACCGCCGAGTGCGCGCCCCTCGGCCCGGGTCGGCCACAGCGCGAGGACGGCGTCAGCGAGCGCCACAGCGTCCCCAAAGCGGCCTCCGTCAGGCCCCACCCCCACGAACTCGGTGTCGCAGAACTGACAGATCGCGGTGTGGCGGTCGGCCTCGCGTCCCGTCCAGAGGTTGCATCCGCTGAACCGGCAGAACACCGCTGGCCGACCGGCGTTCTGTCCCTCGCCCTGCAGGGTGTAAAAGATCTCGCGCACGACGTACGGCATCGCGTCAGCCCCCCGCGTACGGGGCGGGGTCGCGGAGTCCCGCCTCGGCGAAGCCCTTGAGACGAAGTGTGCACGCGTCGCAGTGGCCGCAGGCCTCGCCCCGCGAGCTCGGGTCGTAGCAGCTCGACGTGATCGAGTAGTCGACGCCGAGTGCCGTGCCCAGCGCCACGATCTCGCGCTTGGTGAGATGGAGCAGGGGAGTCCGGATGCGGATCGGCGCGGTGCCTTCCACTCCGCCACGGGTGGCGAGGTTGGCCATCCGTTCGTACGCCTCGACGTATTCGGGGCGGCAGTCCGGATAGCCGGAGTAGTCCAGCGCGTTCACACCGATGAAGATGTCGGACGCTCCGAGGACTTCGGCCCATGCGAGACAGAAGGAGAGGAAGATCGTGTTTCGCGCCGGGACGTAGGTGATCGGGATACCGTTCGCCATCTCGCTCGCATCGCGATCCTTCGGGACGCCGATGTCGGCGGTGAGCGCCGAGCCCCCGAACGTGCGCAGGTCGATGTCCACCACGACGTGATCGCCGACGTCGTAGCGGCGCGCGACTCGGCGCGCCGCCTCGATCTCACCCGAGTGGCGCTGACCGTAGGCGAAGGTCATCGCGTGCACGTCGTACCCCTCGCTGACGGCGTGCGCGAGCATCGTGGTCGAGTCGAGGCCGCCCGAGAGGAGGAGGACGGCGGGACGGAGGGGAGGCATGGGGCAAAATACCGGATTGCCCCCGCACTGCGCTCGCTATCCCAGCGCGCGTTCCAGGTCGTCGATGAGATCGTCCGGATGCTCCAGCCCTACCGACACGCGTAGGAGATTGTCCGGAGCCATCGTCGCCGCACCCTCGACCGACGCGCGGTGCTCGATCAGCGATTCGGTACCGCCGAGGCTCGTGGCACGGGTGAACAGCGTGAGTCGGCGGGTGAGCTCGAGCGCCGCCTCCTGACCGCCCCGGATCTGTACGCTCAGCATGCCTCCAAAGTCCGACATCTGCTGGCGCGCGATCTCGTGGCCCGGGTGCGCTGGAAGACCGGGGTAGTGCACCACCTCGACACGGGGGTGCGTGGATAGGAAAGCGGCGACCGCAGCCGCGTTCGCGCAGTGCGCGTGCATGCGCCAGGGTAGGGTGCGAATCCCGCGCAGCAGCAACCAGCAGTCGAACGGTGACGGCACGGCGCCGCCGAGCTTCTGGAACAGCCGCAGACGCTCGACGAAGTCGTCGTCGCGCGCGGCTACGAGCGCGCCGCCGATCAGGTCGCTGTGCCCGCCGAGGTACTTCGTGGTGGAATGCATTACCAGATCCGCCCCGAGTGCGAGCGGACGCTGGAGCACTGGAGTCGCCCAGGTGTTGTCCACCACGCAGCGGGCCGCCGTCGAATGCGCGAGCTCAGCGACGCGGGCAACGTCCACCACTCTCACCAGCGGGTTCGAGGGGGTCTCGATCCATACGATCTTCGTGGTGGGGCGGATGGCGCGCTCCACCGCGGCGAGATCGGTCATGTTCACGACGTCCGCCGTGAGCCCCCACGGCGCGAAGATCTCGCGCAACTGTCGCAGCGTGCCGAAATATGCGTCGTCGGGGGCGAGCACGTGGTCGCCCGGCGCGAGCGCCTGAAAGACGGCGAAAGTGGCGGCCGACCCCGATCCATACGCGATCGCGGCCGCTCCGGCCTCCAGTGCCGTGAGCGACGTCTCCACTGCCTGGCGATTCGGATTGGAGGTGCGGCTGTACACGTGGCCGGCACGATAGCCGCCGTCGGCATCGCGCTCGAAGGTCGACGACAGGTGAATCGGTGTCGTGACCGCGCCCGTGGTCGGGTCGACGGCGTGGCCCGCGTGGACGGCGAGCGTCTCGATGCGCATCAGCTACTCGGGAAGGGGCCGGCACAGCCGGCGACGCGGGAAGATATCTGGGGTGCACGACCCGCAACATGGAGACGGCGTCGCGCGTACCACTGGGATACGGCGCGGCTCAGGGCCGCGCGTCGCTCCACCCCCATCCGGCCCCATCGTGATTCGATTCCGCACGCTCGTCCCGCTGGGCGCGCTCGCGCTGTCGCCCGTTTCGCTTGCCGCGCAGGGCGCGGCATCGGCGTCGCCGGCGGCGCCTCTGCCGCTCAAGTACAGTGGTCCGCCGACGGCCGCCCCGATCACCGGGGGCGACCTCATGACCCGTCTCTACGTCTTCGCCGACGATTCGATGATGGGGCGCGAGGCCGGCACCGAAGGCCACATGAAGGGCACCGCGTACATCGAGCGCGAGGTGCGTCGCCTCGGACTCGTGCCGGCCGGCGACAACGGCACCTATTTCCAGAACGTTCCCTTCGTCTCGCGCCGCTTCGATCCCAACACGAGGCTTTCGTTCGACGGCGGCTCCGTCGTCGGCATCACCGACTTCGTCGCGCTGCCCTTCCGAGGCGCCACGGCGCGCACGCTCGACGGAGCGCCGGTGGTCTTTGGTGGCGTGCTCGGCGACTCCGCCCACGCGCTGACGGCCGCGCAGGCTGCCGGCAAGCTGGTCATCCTCATGGGCTCGATTGCGCAGCAGCCGCGCTTCGGCGCCAACAGCCCACTGAGCGGTGCGGCGGCGATCGCGGTCGTGGTCGGGCCGGTGCTGTCCCCGCAGAATCAGGCCGCCGGCCGCACGGCATCGCTCACCCTCAAGCCCACGCCAGGTGCGCCGGCGGTTCCGGTCACGTTGCTCGTGACGCACGGAGCGGCCGAGCGACTCCTCGGCTCCGCGCTCGACAGCGCGGTGGTCGGTGCGGCGGGCAGAACGGTCCGCGGCAACCTGCAGTACGTCGAGGCTCCGGCGCCCACGCGTAACGTCGTGGCAGCCCTCCCGGGAATCGACGCGCGTCTCCGTGGGCAGTACGTGGCAGTTGGCGCGCACAGCGATCACAACGGCATCCGTGCCGCCGGTTCCGTGGACCACGACTCGCTCCACCTGTTCAATGCGCAGCGCTACTTCGCGACGGAGAACCCGACGGCCGCGCGGCTGACACCGGAGCAGCAGGAGCAGGTGCGCGCGCGTGTGGCCGCCATTCACGTCGACTACGACTCCGTCCATCGCGTCCAGCCCGCGCGGCGCGACTCGATCAACAACGGCGCCGACGACGATGGCTCAGGCACGGTAACGGTGCTCGAGGTCGCGGAAGCCTTCGCGCGGGGAAGCGTGAAGCCGAAGCGCTCGATCCTGTTCCTGTGGCACACGGGGGAGGAGAAGGGCCTGCTCGGCTCGCGCTACTTCACCGACAACCCGACGGTACCGCGCGACTCGATCGTCGCGCAGATCAACATCGACATGGTGGGCCGCGGCGCGAAATCGGATCTCGGCGCCGGGAGCGAGCGTTACCTGCAGCTCGTGGGCTCGCGCCGGCTCTCAACGGAGCTGGGCGATCTCGCCGAAGCGGTGAACAGGGGAGAACGCGCGCCCTTCACCCTCGATTACACGTACGACGCCAACGGCCACCCCGAGAACATCTACTGCCGCAGCGACCATTACAACTACGCCCGCTACGGCATCCCGGTGGTGTTCATGACCACGGGGCTGCACGGGGACTATCACCAGGTGACCGACGAGCCGCAGTACATCGATTACGCGCACATGGCGCGCGTGGGCCAGTACGTGTTCGATCTGGCGAACCGCACGGCGGGCCTGGATCACCGGCCCGTCGTCGACAAGCCGAAGCCCGATCCGATGGGGGCGTGCCGGCAGTGACTCGTTCGTCGGTCCGTCGGTAGGTCCTGGGAGGCCGGCTGACCGACCGACTGACCTGCGGACTTGCCGACTCAGTCCGTTTTCAGTCCCCCAACGAGCTCCCGGAGCTGCGTCGAGCCTTCGAGCAGGTGGTTCGACGCGCTGGTCATCTCCTCGCAGGCGGCGCTCTGTTCCTGCGTCGAGGCATTCACCTGCTGCGCGGCGGCGGCGTGGCCGTCGGCGGTGCGGGCGATGGACTGCAGCTCGCTCGCCGCGCCGGCCGCCGCCTCGGCG
>JBBQYZ010000114.1:0-7692 GCA_038208205.1 Gemmatimonadales bacterium
CGGATCGCCCGCATACCGCTGCGGCAGCACGCACACCACCGCGATCACGTCCGGCCGCACCATGAAGGTCTGCACACTGTGTAGCAGCATCGGCTTGCCGGCCACCCAGCGAAACTGCTTGAGCTCGCCCCCCCCGGAGCGGGTGCCGCTTCCGCCGGCGACGATGATCACTCCGACGTCGCGCGTCGTCACGCGAACACCCGCTCGAACAGGTCGGCGATCGTCCGCACGCCGACGGCGCGCAGTCCCGTCGGCACTCTCGTGGGAACTGCACGCTCGGCGAGGTACGCCGTCGTCATTCCCATGTTGGCCGCTTCGGCGAGCCGTCGCTCTGCCTGCGAGACCGGACGAATCTCGCCGCCAAGACCCACCTCGCCGATGAAGACTGCGTCGTACGGCAGCGGGCGATCGTACACGCTGGACGCGAGCGATGCCGCCACCGCGAGATCGCCCGCGGGCTCCTGGAGCCGAACGCCGCCTACCACATTCAGGAACACGTCGAGCTGTCCGAACGAGAGACCAGCACGCTTGTCGAGCACTGCCAGGAGGAGCGCGAGCCGCCGTCCGTCGTAGCCGGTGGCAACGCGCTGCGGAGTGCCGAAGCCGGCCTTGGCGGCGAGACCCTGCACCTCGATCAGGATGGGCCGCGACCCCTCCATCAGCGCCGTGACAGCGCTGCCCGACGCCTGCATCGTCCGGTCACCGAGAAACAGCTCGGACGGATTGGCGACGGGGACGAGGCCGTCCTGCGCCATGCGAAACACGCCGATCTCGTCGACGCTGCCGAAGCGATTCTTGGTGGCGCGCAGCACGCGGTGATCGAGCGTGTTCTCGCCCTCGAAGTAGAGCACCGTGTCCACGATGTGCTCGAGCGTCTTGGGGCCGGCGATCCCGCCACCCTTCGTGACGTGGCCGACGACGAACACCGCGGTGCCGCTCTCCTTGGCGAATCGCATGAGGCGCGCGGCGCATTCGCGGACCTGTCCGACATTGCCAGGCGCCCCTTCGAGGTCGGTGGTGAAGACCGTCTGGATCGAGTCGACGATCAGCACCGCTGGCGAGGCGGCGCCCGCGGTCGCGAGCACCGTCTCGAGATTCGTCTCGCTCAGCAGCCTCACCTCGCCGGCGTCCTCGGCGAGCCGGTCGGCCCGGAGCTTGACCTGCAGCGCGCTCTCCTCGCCCGAGGCGTAGAGCGTGGCGTGACCAGCACCCTGCAGGCGTGCGGCGACCTGCAGCAGGAGAGTCGACTTGCCGATTCCGGGCTCCCCGCCGATGAGGATCATCGAGCCCGGTACGAGCCCGCCGCCAAGTACGAAGTCGAACTCGTCGATGCCCGTCTTCCAGCGCCGCGCCTCGGAACCGTCGACATCACGCACGCGGGGCGTGACCGCGACGTTGCCACCCTCGGCGAGCGTTCGCGCGCCACCTGCCCGGCGACCGGCGCCGGTAGTGGACACCGCCTTGGCCACGACTTCTTCCACGAGCGAATTCCAGGCGCCGCACACGTCGCACCGCCCTGCCCACTTGGGATGGTCCGCGCCACACTCGGCACAGCGGTAGATGGTTCTGGCTTTCGCTTGCATGCGCCGAAATTTAGCGCGGGGGCGGACGGGAGGGCGGATGGACGGACGCGAATGGCGAGGGAAGTTGCCGGGGCGGCAGCATTCACGCCTTACCGCCTCACTCTCGCGCGAAGCGAATTCCCGCCGAACGACCGACTGGCATGGTCAGGTCCGACGAGCCGGCGGCGCCGCAGTGCGGCGAGCTGTGCGCGGCGCGCCCTGCACCGTCAGGCGTACTTCTGCGCCTGCGTCCCGGGGCCGATCCGCCCCGCCTCGGTGCCGCCGCCCGGACCAGGCTGGCGCTGTGAGAAGTTCTCGAAGCGCGTGTAGTTCTTGTGGAAGAACAGGTTGACGAAGCCGATCGGGCCATTGCGCTGCTTGCCCACGATGATCTCGGAACGGCCCTCGAGGGAATTACCGTCCTTGTCCACCGGGCCCTCGTACACCTCGGGGCGGTAGATGAACATGATCAGATCGGCGTCCTGCTCGATAGCGCCGGACTCGCGCAGGTCGGACAGCTGCGGGCGCTTGCTGTCGCCGGCCCGTTGCTCTGGTGCTCGAGACAGCTGCGACAACGCGAGCACCGGGACGCTCAGCTCCTTGGCCAACGCCTTCAGACCGCGCGAGATCTGCGAGACCTCCTGCTGTCGGCTCTCGCTGTTGGCCGGTCCCTGCATGAGCTGCAGGTAGTCCACCACGATCATGTCCAGCCCTTGATCGGCCTTCAGACGGCGTGCCTTGGAGCGCATCTCGAGCAGCGTGATGCCCGCGGTGTCGTCGATCCAGATCGGCGCGTGAGTCAAGATGCCCGCCGCCCGCGCGAGCCGCGGAAAGTCGTCGTCGCGCAACAGGCCCTTGCGGAGCTTCTGGGCATCGATGCGCGCCTCGGAGGTCAGCATGCGTTGCACGAGCGACTCCTTGCTCATCTCGAGTGAGAAGAAGGCGACCTTCTTCTGCTTCTCGATGGCGGCATGCTGTGCCATGTTGAGCACGAACGCCGTCTTTCCCATCGACGGGCGCGCGGCGATGATGATGAGGTCCGACGGTTGAAAGCCGGATGTCATCTCGTCGAGGTCCGTGAAGCCGCTGGCGACGCCGGTGATCGAATCGCCGCCGGCATGAATGGCCTCGATGCGCTCCATCGTCGGCCAGAGCAGCTCCTTGATCCGCGAGAATCCTTCGCTCGTGCGCTGTTGCGCGACCTGGAAGATCTTCTGCTCCGCCAGATCCAGCAGCTCGTCGGCGGTTTGTGCGCCGGCGAAAGCCTCGCCGACGATCTCGGTCGAGACCTCGATCAGTCGGCGCAGGAGCGCCTTCTCCTTCACGATTCTGGCGTGATACTCCACGTTCGCCGCCGTGGGTACGGCGTCGACGAGGAAGCCGATGTAGTCCTTGCCTCCCGCGCCCTCGAGGTCGCCCTTCCGCGCGAGCTCGTCGGCGAGGGTAAGCGGGTCGATCACGCTCCCGCGCTCGGTGATCGACATCATCGACCGGAACAGGCGACGGTGGCGCTCGGCGTAGAACATGGAGTCGTCCACGACCTCGATCGCGCGCATCACGGCGTCCTGGTCGATCAGCATCGCGGCAAGGACGGCCTGCTCGGCGTCTTCCGAATAGGGAGGACGCCGGTCCCGGTAGGGGTCACGCCCCGGAGGCGAGAGGGCGATCGAGTATTCGACGGGCGAGCTGGACATCTTCCCAGGTGGGGCGCTTCCAGGCCGGATTCCGGAGGAGCGCTGCGGGATGGTAGGTCACGACGAGGGGCACACCGTAGTACCGGTGGACCTGGGAGCGCAGCTTCCCGATCGTCAGCTTGGTCTCGAGAAGAGTTTGCGCCGCGAAGGTGCCGAGCGCCAGTATGACTTTGGGCCGTACGAGCTCGATCTGGCGCACCAGATACGGCGAGCAGGCGGTGACTTCCTCGGGGAGCGGATTCCGGTTACCCGGAGGACGATGCTTGAGGACGTTGGCAATAAACACGTCCTCACGCTTGAGGTCGATGGCCGCGATAATCTTGGTGAGCAACTGCCCGGCCTGGCCCACGAAGGGAATTCCCTGCTGATCCTCGTTCGCGCCGGGCGCTTCGCCGACGATCATGAAGTCGGCATCGGGGTTTCCGTCGCCGGGCACGGGGTTGATCGCCGTGGCGTACAATGGACATCGACGACACCCGGCGACCGTGGCTGCCACCTCGTCGAGCGACGCGAGCTTGAACGCCGGATCCTCGAACAGCGCGCGCGACGCGCCACCGACGACGATGCCGAGCGGCACGTCCTCGAGGGGTGACGCCGTCGGCGAGCTCGATTGCGTCGACGGCACGTGAACCGCACCCTCTGTGGGGAGCTCGATGGATGGTGCATGCTCGGGCAGCGGCACCTCCAGCGACTCTCGAGTCCGCTCGGTGTCGCCAGGCCGAGCACCAGCAGGTGCGCCGCCGCCCGCGCGGAGCGCCTCGCGCCAGTCGGTCGGCGACGAGTCGGGGGAGGTGGCAGCAGGCGCCCGCCCGTCGGTGGGGCGTCCGGTGAGCTCGGACGCGGCCTCGCGAGACCGCCTGGGCGTTTCGGGGCGCGGGCGCAGGGAGCCGCCTCGGGCCGCGCCGAGCAGGCGCATGACTTCCTCGACATTCATGGTGTCGAGCACCAGCTCGTTCTCCCCCAGATCCCGGCGCTGCTCGAGATAGCGCCGCAGTCGATCGCTAGCGTCCACGGAGAAGGTCCTCCACTCGATCGAGGATCGCGTCGGCCAGCTCGACTTTGCTCTGCAGCGGAAGCACCTCCGGCTCGGCGCCGCCGGGCCGCAGGATGGTGACGCGATTCGTATCGACTCCGAAGCCCGCGCCCGGCTCCTTCGCGTCGTTCAGGACGATCATGTCGAGCGACTTGTTCTGCAGCTTCCGACCCGCGTTGGCGATCAGATCATCGGTCTCCAGGGCGAATCCGACGATCACGGCCCCTGAACGGCGCAGTGGCGCCGTGTCTCGCAGGATATCCGCCGTCTCCTCCAGCTCCAGCGTGCGGGCATGGCCGGTCTTCTTGATCTTGTCGGGCGCAGTGCTGGTCGGACGGTAATCTGCCGGCGCGGCGCTCATCACGAGCACGTCGGACCCGGGAAGAAGCGCCGCAACCGCATCGCCCATCTCGGCGGCGGATTCCACGGGAACGAGCCGCACTCCGACGGGAGGCAGAATGCCGAGCGGCCCTGCCACGAGCGTGACGTCGGCTCCGCGCCGCCAGGCGGCCGCAGCCAGCGCGACCCCCATCTTGCCGCTGCTGTGATTGGAAAGGAAACGCACCGGGTCGATCGCCTCGCGGGTGGGACCGGCGGTCACGAGCACCGGCCGACCGCGCAGCGACGAGGCCGGCTCCAGAAGGCGCCCGACGTGCGCGAAGATCGCCTCCGGCTCGGGCATCCGTCCCGGCCCGCTTCCCTCCCCGGCCGCGAGCATGCCCTCGTCGGGATCGAGCAGGTGATACCCGAGCGCACGCAGGTGCACGGCGTTGGCGCGCGTCTGCGCGTGAGCCCACATGCGGTCGTTCATTGCCGGTATCATCAGCACCGGCGCCTCGGTCGCGAGCAGACAGGCCGTGAGGAGATCATCGGCCTGCCCGGTCGCCGCACGCGCCATGAGGTCGGCGGTCGCCGGGGCGATGACGACAAGCTGCGCGCCCTTGGCCAGGCGGACGTGGTCGAGGGCGCGACCGGCGTCGAACAGGCCAGTGTGCACCGGCCGACCGGTCAGCGCCTCGAAGGTGATGACACCAATGAACTCGGTCGCGGCACGGGTGAGGACGACATCCACCTCGGCACCCGCCTTCGCGAGGAGACGCGCCAGCCAGGCACTCTTGTAGCTGGCGATCCCGCCCGACACGCCGAGCAGGACGCGGCGACCGACGAAGGGACGGAGCGGGGAGCTCGTCACGCGATGGGTGTGGGCGCGGCGGGCGGACACGGCCCCGCCGCGAGGCAGGTCACTCGGACGAGCGCTTGCGGGGAATGACGCGATAGTCGATGTCGCCGCGCGACAGCTCCTCGAGCGAGCGTGTCGTCAGCTTCTTGTCCCGGGACGCGGAGCCGCCCGGAAATTCGTTGAGGGCACGCGCGTACTTCGCGGCAACGAGGACGCCGAGGTATTTGTTGGCGGCGTGCTGGGCAATCTCGACAGGTGTGAAGACTCGCATGACACTCGGTCTAAGGTGTGGGATTTCCGATTTCCTGCTCGAGCCGCTGGATGAGCAGCCCGACCTGCTGACGGAGGTTCTTGACCCGCTCGCGGCTCAGAACCTCCGCGTCCACGATGGACTCGACGCTCGACACGGCTCGCTCGAGGTCGTCATTCACGATCACGTACTCGTACTCGTCCACCTGTTGCAGCTCCTGCAGCGCCGACTGAAGGCGCGCCGCCAGCTGTGCCGCGCTCTCCGTCTTGCGCGCCCGCAGTCGGTCCAGCAGCACCTCAGCAGAGGGCGGCAGGATGAAGATGGTCACCGACTGGGGAAAGGCGCGAATGAACTGCACCGCGCCCTGCACGTCGATGTCCATCACGACGTGGTGCCCGCCGACCAGGACCCGCTCGACCTCCGACCGCAGCGTGCCGTACAGGTTGCCGTGCACCTCTGCCGACTCGGCGAAGGCTCCCTGCTCCCGTTTGTCCAGGAAATCGATCCGGCTCATGAAATAGTAATCACGTCCGTGCTCCTCGCCCGGTCGCGGTACCCGAGTGGTGCACGAAACGGAGTAGCCGAGATCCCGACGCCTCGCGAGGAGGGCTCGCGCGATGGTCGTCTTTCCCCCGCCACTCGGCGCGCTCAGGATGACCGGGAAGGGACTCACTCCAGATTCTCCACCTGTTCGCGGATGCGCTCCAGCTCCTCCTTGATCAGCAGCACGTCGGCGACGATCGCGGCATCGTTTCCCTTGCTCCCGGTGGTATTCGCCTCGCGCAGCATCTCCTGCAGCAGGAAGCCGAGCCGCTTTCCTACCCCGTCGGGCTGTGCCCCCTCGAGCGCGGCATCGAAGGCAGCGATGTGCGCGCGAAAGCGTGAGAGCTCTTCCTGGACGTCGAGCCGATCGGCGAGCAGGGCGATCTCCTGCGCCAACCGACCCTCGTCCACCGCCACCCCGTCGGCGAGCTCGCGGACGGCGTTGCGCAGCCGCTCCCGCTGCTCCGAGACGCGAGCCGGTGCGCGCTCGGCGATGCGCCCGATCGCACTCGCGATGAAGGCCATCCGCTCGTGGAGGTACGTCACGAGTCTCGCCCCTTCGGCGCGCCGCATCTCAAGCAGCGATCCCACGGCGCCGTCGACGATCGACACGAGCTGCGCGCCGGCCTCGACCGGGAGCTCCTCGCGTGCGATCGCGGAGAAGAGGTCGGGCATCCGGAGGATCGTGCCGACGTCGAGCGACGAGTCGAGGCTGTACCGGGCCTGTAGATCACGCAGCTGGGTCACGTAGGCGCCGAACCGGGCTTCGTCGATCGGAGTGACCGCTCGTTCACCGTCCCCGTCGCGCTCGAATCGAGCGTGCAGCGTCACGTGGCCGCGTGTCATGCCCTTGCGAAGCGCCTCGCGCACGTCTCCCTCCCAGCGTAGCAACTGCCCGGGCAGCTTGATGGACGGACTGAAGAAGCGGTGGTTCACCGAGCGCACTTCGACGCTCACGCGGCCACCGCCCACCGCCCCGTCGGCTGCGCCGAAACCCGTCATGCTCCGTATCATATCAAGCCGCGTAAGTTACGCCATGACAAGGGGATTGTCAATTCTGCCTCGGCTGCGCGAACGAGTGACGAGATGGGTTCACTCCGGAAGCGATCGCAACATCGGTGCGTCGCCCGAGCGCTGTGCGCGAGTTGTCATTGCCGACGTCGACCGGTCACGCGCGACCTAGTTCCAGAAATCCCAGCGGATGCCGTAGAACTGGGTCTGCCGCGGAAAGAGATACCCGGGGAGCTGGGCGTAATCCGACTGCAGCAGGTTGCGAAACTGATACGTCACGACGGCGGTCTGGATGCGGATCTCGAGCTTGAACGAGATGCTCCGATAGCCCTCCACCGGCCGCGCGACGCTGAGCAGGCTATCGGCGACCGGAAACAGCACGCGACTGCGGTACTCGTGAGCGAGTGAGGTGAGCAGGC
>JBBQYZ010000115.1:0-7690 GCA_038208205.1 Gemmatimonadales bacterium
GGTGCACGGGCTTGAGCCCGTCGCGTACGTCGGGGAGGGCGCGCGAGACGATGACACTCATCTAGTAGTTGATGAACGACTCGCGGATCTCGTCGTCGATCAGGCGCGGGAGGATGCGTTCGCGGTTGTTCGGAGCGGTCATGTTTTGCGCGTCACGTGGCGACTCGGACACAAAAAAGGCGGTGTTCCCGCAGACTGTTGAATCTAGTGGACACGAGACGGCAAATCAACGGTGGGAGCAGTTTGCAAGTGATTGTCCGCCAACAGCTTACATGGGTCGATATCGACACCGGCTCAGGGCGTCGGCGCTTGCCCGATTCGCTGGTCGCGGCCTCGGCTCGATGGACCCTTCACGGTCGCGGGCGACAATGCGATCAGCACGCGTTGCAGTCTCGCTCGCCGACTCCGTCACGGTCCCGCCGGCACAGCCGCGCGCGCCGGCTGTAGCGGCAGATCAGAGAGCCAGAGCCATTCAGAGCGCGAACCCGGCGGACAGGAGCACGGATCCCGATACGAACGGTGCTGCCACTCGTTGGCGGATGTGCGCAGTAGCAGCTGTGAGCTCATTTGAAATCCAGCCTACTGGCCGAGAGCCCGCGGTGCGACGAGTCGCATGGCAGGGCTACCGGCGGCGGAGCGAATCCAGCCGACGTAGCCCTGCGCGGTGCGCGGGCTGGAGCGCCGCTCCCGCAGTCTTCCTCGTTCGACCTCCATCGCCGAAGCCAACGGGCCGGATCGGGCAGGACAGTGAGATGAGTCAACGGGATAGATGGCAGCGGCACGGGCGCGATTGAAGAAAAGACCGCAACCTCCACTACCGCGCCGCGCTCACGGCATCATTGGAGCGGCGGCCATCGAAAAACATGCCGCCGCCTCTTGGCCCTACTCTTTCCCTTCCGCTTCAGTCGGGGCCGTCTCGGGATAGTCCGTCGCCATCTCTGCTTCCTCGAGTGCTTCGCTCTCCCGCTCGCGCCGTAGCGCGTCATCACGCTCGGTCCGGTACTGCTCGTACCACTCTCGGGTCACCTCGCCCGCGAGCTCGCGGTTACCGAGGCCGAACGCCATCGCCATCGCCAGCGCGATCGCGCCGAACAGGATCGCGAATGCGGTGGTGACGATATCGGTTGCGATGCCGAGCTCCTGCAGCGCCATGAAGATCGCCAGCAGGATCACCCCGCCGCGACCGACGCGCGCGAGGGCACGGCCGCCGTGCATCGCACCGGCCGACGCGCCGATCAGGCCACCCACGAAGCCGCCGAGCACCAGGCCCACGAGAATGATCACGATCGCCGCGATCACGCTCGGGATGTAGCTCACCAGCTCCGAGAAGACGCTGGCCAACGACTCGAGCCCCAACGCGTTGGCCGCGACGAGGATCACGGCGAACATGACGAGCCAGAACACGAGGTTCGCGAGCACGCGCACCGGGTTCAGGCGCGAGCCGGAACGCTCCACTGCCTGCATCACGCCGCCGCGCTCGAGCATGCGGTTCAGGCGGATCCGGCGCAGGAACCGCTCGACGAGCTTCTCCAGCATCTTCGCGAGCAGGTACCCGGCGACCAGAATCACGAGCGCGCCGAGCAGCGCCGGCACGATGTCGCCGAACACCTGCGTGAAGCTCGACTGCAGGCGGTCGCCGAAGTTGAGGCTGTCCTGGAGGAACATGGTCTCGAGTGGGAGATGCGCCCCCGCGGCGCGTCGCGGAAAAGCTACTCGATTCGGCGCCCGGTGGTGAGAAGCGGTGGCGGCGCTAGTTGCGGGTCCCGCGCTTCAGGTCGAAGATCAGGCTGCGGCGGCAGGTGGGGCAGATCAGCCACTCTCGCCGCCGCGCGTACCCGAGCCCGAACGATCCGCCGCCGATCGACCGCAGGGTCATCGGAGTGCCGTCGCGCGGACAGACCGGCTTCTCTCCGGCGGCGACGGCGGCCCGGATGCGGCGCTGCTCGTCGGTCGCGAACTGCGCCTGCCCGGGGCGCCCACTCCCCTCATCGCCGCCGGTCACGTGCGGGCGAGCGCCTCCCGAAGCGAGTCGGGGATCGGCACGCTCCGTCGCAGTTCGTAGTCGTACATCACCTGCGTCGTGGACCCTTCCGCGACGAGTCGGTCGTCGCGCTCGTCGAGGACCCGGTAGCTCCATACCCAGGCCCTGGTGCGCACCTCGGAGGTGCTCACCTCGCAGACCAGCGGATCCCCGATCATCGCCGGGCTCCGGTAGCTGATGCGCGCTTCGGCGAGGATGAACTCGGCGTCGGACTCGCCGCCAGCGGCGCGCCACGCGTGCACGCGGCCGAGCTCGAAGTAGGTGAGGTACACGGCATTGTTGACGTGCCCCCTGGAGTCGTAGTCGTTGTACCGCGTCTGCAGCGCGACGCGCATCAGTCGATCCGCACGACGAGCTTCCCGAACTGCGCGCCTTGCTGCATGCGCTCGAACGCGGCGCGCCCTTCGGCCAGAGGGAAGACGGTGTCCACCGGCGGACGCAGACGACCCGCATTGAAATGGCCGACGATGGCGCGGAACTCCGACTCGCTCCCCATCGTGGAGCCGAGGAGGCTCCACTGGTTCCAGAACATGCGGCGCACATCGGTGGTCACCATCGCGCCCGACGTGCCGCCGCAGGTGACCAGCCGTCCCTTCTTGCCGAGGGCGCCGAGTGATTGGGCCCAGGTGGCTTCGCCGACCGAGTCGATCACGACGTCGACCCCGCGCTTGCCGGTCCGGTGGCGCATCTCGCGGCCGACGTCGACGCCGGTGTGGTTGATCGTGTCGTCCGCACCGAGGGCACGGGCGCGCGCGAGCTTCTCGTCGCTGCCCGACGTCACCGTGACGTGCGCCCCGATCAGCCGGGCGATCTGCAGACACGCGAGCGCGACCCCGCCGCCGATGCCCCAGATCAGCACGCGCTCGCCCGAGCGGACCGCGGCGCGCGTGATCATCATGCGCCACGCGGTCAATGTGGCGAGGGTGAAGGCCGCGGCCTCCGCTTCGTCGGTCGACGGCGAGATGGCGGCGACGTTGACCGCCGGCACGATGACGTACTCGGCCAGCGTTCCCGGCACGTGCTCGCCGAGGATCGCGTAGCGCGGGCAGAGCGGCTGATCACCGGCGAGGCAGTACTCGCAGGTGCGGTCGCTCATCCCGGGATTGAGCAGCACCGTGTCGCCCATGCTGACGGCAGTGACGGCACCTCCCACCGCATCCACGGTACCCGTGCCGTCGGATCCGAGCACCCAGGGCGGGGTGATCGTGACGCCCGGCAGCCCGCCGACGACGAACAGGTCGAGATGGTTGATCGCCGCGGCGCGCACCCGCACGCGCACGTCGGTGTCGTGGCGCAGCTCCGGCACTCGAAGGTCGTCGCGCAGCTCGATGCGATCGAGCGCGCCGTGAGCCGAGATGGTGAGTCCTCGCACGCCTGTGGTCTGGGGTTATATTCCTCGCGGAATGCTATGCGAGGGCGTGCGGACGCGAAAGGCGCCGGCGCCGCCGCCGCCGAGTCGCTCCGCTCCGGGCACTACATGACTGCAATCAAGGTTCCTCCCCTCGGCGAGTCGATCGTCGAGGCGACAGTTTCCCGCTGGCTCAAGAACGAGGGCGAGGCGGTCGCCGCCGGAGACACGCTCGTCGAGCTCGAGACAGACAAGATCACCGTCGAGGTGCCCGCGCTTGCCGCCGGGGTGCTGACGAAGCGCGCGGTGAACGAGGGGGACGTGGTCACCGTGGACCAGCAGCTCGGGGAGCTGCAGGAGGGGGCAGCAGGCGCGGCGCCGTCAGTTGACGCGTCGCCGGCCGCGGCGAGCGCCCCCGCCCCAGCTGCCGCAGCGGCCTCGCGTGATGGTGGCGATCCGGCGAGCGTCCCGTCAACCGCGCCGTCCTCGAACGCCGCGAAAATATCCCCGGCGGCGCAGCGTGTGGCGGCGGAACAGAACGTCGACCTCGCCGACGTGACGGGCACCGGTCGAGGCGGTGTGGTGAGCAAGCCCGACGTGATCGAGCATGCCGCGCGCGGCGCCGCACCCGTTGCGTCTGCAGCACCGGTCGCACACGCGCCGAGCGTTTCAACGCCGACGACTCCCAGCTCCCCCGCGTCATCTGCGCGCCCGGCCACGCCCGCCACCATCGGCGAGCGCGAGACGCGTGAGAAGATGACGACGCGCCGCAAGCGCATCGCCGAGAATCTGCTGCTGTCGCACCACTCCACGGCGCATCTCACGACCTTCAACGAGATCGACATGTCGGCCGTGAGCGCGCTGCGCGAGCGGATGAAGGAGAAGATCGAGAAGGAGCACGGCGTGAAGCTCAGCTTCATGCCCTTCTTCGTGAAGGCGACGTCGATGGCGCTCAAGACCTACCCGGTCGTGAACTCGCAGATCGACGGCGACGCGATCGTCTACAAGCACTACGTCAACATGGGGATCGCCGTTGCCTCCGAGGCGGGGCTCGTCGTCCCGAGCGTGAAGGACGCCGACCGGAAGGGAATGCTCGAGGTCTCGCGTGACATCGCGTCAGTGGCGAAGAAGGCGCGCGACGGCAAGCTGTCGATGGAAGACCTCACTGGCGGCACCTTCACCATCACCAACGGCGGCGTGTTCGGCTCGCTCGTCTCCACCCCGATCATCAACTTCCCGCAGGTCGCGATCCTCGGGCTGCACAAGACGCAGGACCGACCGGTCGCCGTGAACGGGCAGGTGGTGATCCGGCCGATGATGTACGTCGCGCTCTCCTATGACCACCGCGTGATCGACGGCCAGCAGGCGGTGCTCTTTCTGGTGCGGGTGAAGGAGTTGATGGAAGACCCCGCCGCGATGCTGGTGGACTGAGCGATGGCCGACATCACTTCGGCCGACGTCCTCGTGATCGGCGGCGGTCCCGGCGGCTACGTTGCCGCGATCCGTGCCGCGCAGCTCGGCTTCAACACGGTCTGCGTGGAGATGGACCGCACGCTCGGCGGCACCTGCGTGAACGTCGGCTGCATCCCGAGCAAGACGCTGCTGGAGTCGTCGCACCACTTTGACTTCATGGCGCGAGACGCCGGCAAGCACGGCATCGGGCTCGCCGACCTCACGATCGACGTGGCGACGATGCACAAGCGCAAGGACGACGTGGTGGGGCAGAACACGAAGGGGATCGAGTTCCTGTTCCGGAAGAACAAGATCACCTGGGCGAAGGGGCGGGGGACGCTCCAGCCGGGGAACGTGGTGGAGGTCCGGGGGGCCCCCCCCGAGAATACGATAACCTCGTACCAGGCCAAGCACGTCATCATCGCCACCGGCTCCGTACCAGTCGCGCTTCCCTTCCTCCCGTTCGACGAGCAGCGCATCGTTTCCAACGTCGGCGCGCTTACCATTCCTGAGGTTCCGCGCCACCTGATCGTCATCGGCGGCGGTGTCATCGGCCTCGAGCTCGGCTCCGTCTGGCGCCGCCTCGGCGCCCGGGTGACCGTGATCGAGCTGCTGCCGGCGATCCTGCTCGGCATGGACGACGAGATCGTGAAGGAGGCCGACCGCGCCTTCCGCAAGCAGGGGCTCGACATCCGCACCGGCACCAGAGTCACGGGCGGCGGTCGCGAAGGCGATGCGGTGTTAGTCACGGTGGAGAAGGACGGCAAGAGTGAGCGCATCGATGGCGACTACGTCCTCGTGTCGGTCGGCCGTCGCCCCTCCACCACGGGCATCGACGCCGCCACGCTCGGACTCGAGACGAGCCGGCGCGGTGAGATCGTCGTCGACGACCAGCAGCGCACGAACCTCCCGAACGTGTATGCGATCGGCGACTGTACACCCGGTCCGATGCTCGCCCACAAGGCGGAGGAGGAAGGCGTCGTCGCCGCCGAGGTGATCGCGGGCAAGCAGGTCCACATGCACCACCGGACCGTGCCCGGCGTGGTCTACACCTGGCCCGAGATCGCGGTGGTCGGCATGAGCGAGCGCCAGGCGAAGGAGGCTGGCCTCGACTACAAGGTCGGCAAGTTCCCCTTCTCGGCCAACGGCCGCGCACGCACCGCGGGGGAATCCACGGGCTTCGTGAAGTTCGTGTCCGACGCCCGTACCGACGAGATCCTCGGATGCCACATGATCGGACCTAGCGTTTCGGAGCTGATCCCCGAAGTCGTGCTCGCGATGGAGTACCGTGGCTCGTCGGAAGACATCGGCATCACCGTGCATGCGCACCCCACCCTCTCCGAGACGACGAAAGAAGCCGCGCTCGCCGTCCTCGGTCGCGCGATTCACTTCTGAGGTGTCGGGCATGAGCGAGCTGGCGCCGCGCCCGCTCATGCCCGAGGACGCCTCGGCGGCGCGCGCGCTGATCGACTCGCGACTGCGCGACACGCCGTACCTGGCGCGGCACGTCGAGCTGCTGGAGAGCGCGCTGCAGTTCGAGGATCCGGAGTTCATGGCGCTCCTTGCCGACGGCGCGCCCCTCGCGGACGGTCTCGCAGCGCTCGTGCTGTTCGGCACCGTGGCAGGGGCACGGAGCGTCGTCAAGGTGCACGGAGCCGTGGCGCGGGACGACCACGCACTCGATCTCCTGCTCGATGCCGTGCGCGACGCGTGCGCGAGGTCGGACGAGCGACTCGTCCTCTGCGAGCTGCCCGACGACGGGCCCTTCGTCCTGCTCGCAGCGTCCCTCGAGCGATGTGGCTTCCATGAAGAGGGCCGCGTGCCCGACTTCGTCCGGGACGGGGTCGCGCTCAGGCTGCTCGTGTGGCGACCCTGACGACGACCGTGCACGGCCCACCCATCATGACGAGGTGCTCGCTTGCGAACCATCCGGCACGTCCTGCTGCTCCTCCTGCTTTCGTCGACTCCGCTCCTCGCCCAGGACGTGGCGCCGGGCGCCCCGGCCGGCCCGGGCTCTGCGACCGCGCGCGCGCTCACCCGCCTGGAGAACGACTGGGCGCGCGGGCTGGTGGCGCGCGATACGGCGCTCTTCCGTCGACTGCTCGCGCCCGGCTTCGTCTACACGGAGGACGCGCAGATGATGAGCGCGGACGACGTGGTGCGCGGCGTCGTCGGCTCCGACCGGGTGTCGGCAGCCCGTAACGAGGACATGCGGGTCCACGACCACGGCGGCACCGCAGTGGTGACGGGGATCCTCATCGTGGACGGCACGGGGGAGACGGGGTCGTTCAGCCACCGGTATCGCTTCACCGACACCTGGCTGCGGTCGCGCGGACGCTGGCGGGTGATCGCGGCGCAGGACTATCTGATCCCGCGCTGATCGTCGCCCGCATCACGGCGCGGGCGCCGGCGCTGGCGGACGGGCGGTGAGCGCGGCAGAATGTCGGTGACCTTGCACAGGAGCTTCTTCGTGGTCGGCAGCGCCGCCAAGACCGTGGATGACTATCTCGACTCGCTCGCGCCTGACCCTCGCGCCGTACTGGGCAAATCGTGCGTCCGCTTCACGTCGCTCGACGATCTGCCGCTGGACGCGATTGGGGAGTTCATCGCAGCGCGAATGTGGATGAGGACGGCCAGGCGTGCCGCTGCCGTGGCGGTGGTGATGGCGCTGGCCGTCGCGCCTCTGCGTGCGCAGGACACGCGCGACACGCCGCCGCTCCAGCGCGAGCTCGGCCAGCAGCTCGGCCTGCGACGTCGGATACGTGCGCGCGGCCGACGGGTCCAGCTCGAAGCTGCGCCAGGTGACCTCGACATCGGTGCGATGCTCGAACTGCGAGAGCGCGCGCTCG
>JBBQYZ010000116.1:0-7671 GCA_038208205.1 Gemmatimonadales bacterium
TGATCCTGCGCGAGTCCGACGTCCTGGCGATCATCTAAGACCGTGTACTGCGCGGCGGGCTGGCTCGCTCGCGACTGAATCGCATATCAATTTTCACATTCGATCAATAATCCTATGGCTAGCAAGGAACTGCATTTCAACGTCGATGCTCGCGCTGCACTGAAGCGCGGCGTCGATCAGCTCGCCGAGGCGGTGAAGGTCACCCTCGGCCCCAAGGGTCGCAACGTCGTCATCGACAAGAAGTTCGGCGCCCCGACGGTCACGAAGGACGGCGTCACGGTCGCGAAGGAGATCGAGCTTTCTGATCCCCTCGAGAACATGGGCGCCCAGATGGTGAAGGAAGTCGCGACGAAGACGTCGGACAACGCCGGCGACGGCACGACGACCGCGACCGTCCTCGCCCAGGCGATCTTTCGTGAAGGCCTCAAGAACGTCACGGCCGGCACGAATCCGATGGCGATCAAGCGCGGCATCGACAAGGCCGTCATCGCCGTCATCGAGGAGCTGAAGAAGATCAGCGTCCCGACGAGCGGCAAGAAGGAGATCGCGCAGGTCGGGACCATCTCGGCGAACAACGATTCCGAGATCGGCAACCTGATCGCCGAAGCGATGGAGAAGGTCGGCAAGGACGGCGTCATCACCGTCGAAGAGGCCAAGGGCCTCGAGACGACGCTCGAGACGGTCGAGGGCATGCAGTTCGACCGCGGCTACGTCTCGCCGTACTTCGTCACCGATCCGGAGAAGATGGAGGCGGCCCTCGAGGACGCGTACATCCTGATCCACGACAAGAAAATCTCGTCGATGAAGGATCTCCTCCCGGTGCTCGAGAAGGTTGCCCAGATGGGCAAGCCCCTCCTCATCATCGCCGAGGACGTCGACGGCGAGGCGCTCGCGACGCTGGTCGTCAACAAGCTCCGTGGCACGCTCAAGGTCGCCGCCGTCAAGGCGCCCGGCTTCGGCGACCGCCGCAAGGCCATGCTCGAGGACATCGCGAAGCTCACCGGTGGCCAGGTGGTCAGCGAGGAGGTCGGCTTCAAGCTCGAGAACGCGACGGTCGAGCATCTCGGCCGCGCCAAGCGCGTCGTCGTCGACAAGGACAACACCACGCTGATCGACGGCAACGGCAAGGTCGAGGCGATCCAGGGTCGCATCAAGGAGATCAAGTCGGCGATCGAGAGCTCCACGTCGGACTACGACAAGGAGAAGCTCCAGGAGCGTCTGGCCAAGCTCGCCGGCGGTGTCGCGGTGATCAACGTCGGCGCCGCCACGGAAGCCGAGATGAAGGAGAAGAAGGCCCGCGTCGAAGACGCGCTGCATGCCACGCGTGCCGCGGTCGAGGAAGGCATCGTTCCCGGTGGCGGCGTCGCCTTCATCCGGGCGCAGAAGGCGCTCAAGACGCTCAAGCTCGACGACGCCGAGGAGCAGATCGGCGTGGAGATCATCCGTCGCGCCATCGAGGAGCCGCTCCGCATGATCGTGCACAACGCCGGCGGCGAAGGCTCGATCGTGCTGGAGAAGGTGCGCTCGAGCAAGGACGACAAGTTCGGCTACAATGCGCTCACTGACACGTACGAGGACCTCGTCCAGGCGGGCGTCATCGATCCGACCAAGGTGACGCGCACGGCGCTGCAGAACGCGGCGTCGATCGCCTCGCTCCTCCTCACCACGGAAGCGATCATCGTGGAGAAGAAGGAAGACAAGGGCGCCGCGGCCCCGCAGGGCGGCGGTGGCGGCATGGGCGGGATGTACTAACCTCCGCTCTGGCGATGTGAGAACGGCGGCTGCCCTCGGGCAGCCGCCGTTCTGCATTGCGCGGCCGCCTGGCCCCCGTCGCGCCGTCGGCTACGGCATGCGGCTACAAGCGCAATGAGTACTGGGCTGGCGGCTCCGACCGTCCGCCACGCGGCAGGAACGGACCCACCACGCCGTGCTGCATCGCCACGCTGACCGCGCCGCGGAACCGCGCGCGGCGCAGCGACTCGGTCGCCGCCTGATGCGCGATCCCGCGATCGTTGCAATGCTCGCTCAGATGCGCCAGGACCACGTGCGCGAGGTCGCGGTGCACCACGTCCCGCGCCAGTTGGGCGCTGGCCCGGTTCGACAGGTGACCGGTGCGGGAGGCGATCCGCGCGCGCACGAAGGGCGGGTACGGACCGACACGGAGCATCGCCTCGTCGTGGTTCGACTCCAGCACCAGCAGGTCCGCGCCCGCA
Organism: Gemmatimonadales bacterium; assembly: GCA_038208205.1. Classification (GTDB taxonomy): domain Bacteria; phylum Gemmatimonadota; class Gemmatimonadetes; order Gemmatimonadales; family Gemmatimonadaceae; genus AG11. The sequence goes on from JBBQYZ010000116.1 coordinate 2,214, forward strand.
CAGAGTGCGCGCACCCCCTCGCTCACATGACCCACGTCCGTGCACACTGCCGCATTGGCGCCGGTCGCCGTGCAGGCGAGGCGCACCCCGATCGGGCTCACGGAGTCGTGCGGCGTGGCGTACGTCGTCATCACCATCCGGGACAGCGTCACGCTGGCGCCCGGTGCCAGGGCAGCGCAGCCCGCTATGCCCAGCTCTGGCCAGGCGTCCACCGTTCCCTCGCTCGCGAACAGCGACCAGCCCCACCGTCGGGCACCCGCCGCGGCACCCCGCACGTGGTCCGTGTGCTCGTGGGTCACCACGCACGCCTCGATCGACGCCGGTTCGACGTCGATCGCGCGCAGCCTTGACGCGAGCTCGCGCGTTCCGAATCCGGCGTCGACGAGCACACGACTTCCGCCCGCCTCCACGAGCACGGCGTTACCCGCGCTGCCGCTGCCCAGCACCCAGAGCCTCATGCGTCGGCCCGCCAGCGGACGGCGTACGACGCGAGCAGCTGCGCCCGTCCTTCATCGTTCAACGACACGTGGCGCCGAGCCATCACGCGCTCCGCCACCTCGAGGAACTTGTCGGCGCGATACTCCGTGAACGCGCCTGCCTCCCCCCACGCGAACGGGGCAACGGCCTTCGGCGGCATCACGCTGCCATACACGTTGGCGCCCGCTCCGAGCACGCTGCCCGTCGTCAGTCGAAGCCCGATCCCTGTCTTGGCGTGATCGCCGAACAGGGTGCCGAGGAATTGCTGCCCGGTCTCGCGCATACCCGACGGCGTCCAGAGCTGCACGGTCCCGTAGGTGTTCTTGAGGTTGCTCGTGATCGTTCCCGCGCCAAGGTTCACCCAACGCCCGAGAATGGAATGGCCGACGAAGCCGTCGTGTCCCTTGTTCGCGTGTCCCGTAAAGATGGTGTTGCTCACTTCGCCGTGCACCTTGCAGCTGTCGCCGATCGACGACGCCGCGATGCGGTCGGTCGTGACGGTGCTGCCGGCGCCGACGTACAACGGCCCGATCAATCGTGTGAATGCCTGCACGTGCGAACGGGCGCGCAGCAGGATTGGACCCGCGCTGACGTCGAAGCAGACGCCCGATTCCACCTCGGCGCCCGCTTCGACGTACACGGTGCCCGCGCCCACGAGGATGCCGCCGACGGGAATCGCCGTGGACAGCGTGCTCCCCAACACCGGCAGATCATCGGTCAGCATGGGCACGAGATGGCTCACGTAGCTCCACACGTCGGACATCCACCAGCCGGCGATCCCCACGGCGTCGGGCGCGCGGGGGCCGGCGACCGACGCGAGCGAGATCGTGCCGTCGCGAAATGCCGCGACGTCGAGCGGTGAACGCAGTCGCACGGCAGCCACCTCGCCGTCGGCGACGAGCACCTCCCCATCGCGCGCGGGGGCGAGCGCGGGGGCGAAGCGTGCGTTCACAACCCAGTCGCCGGCGGCGATCGCCCCGCCAGTATGCACCGGTGCAGCATCGGGCTCGTCGAATCCGCCGAGGTGCGCCGCAGTGAGATGACCTGCTACCGGCCCGGCGAGGGCGCGGGCCCAGCGCTCGCGCACGAGCAGCGCGCCGGCGCGGAGCTCCCCCGCTGGACGAGTCAGCGCGAACGGCTGGAACGCGCGCGCGCGGGCGTCGTCGTACAGATGAACGCGGCTCACGCCAGCTCGCGGAAGGTGGGAGGCAACGAGTCGATCAGCGTCTTGAGGTCGGACGCCCGCTCGATGGTGGTGACGAGCGTGAGGCCGTCGCACGTGACGACGACGAGCTCGGATACCCCGTACAGCACGACGGCGTTTCCGTCCGCGTGCACCACGTTGTCGGCGGCGTCGAGCACATGCACCAGCCCGGACGTGGCGTTACCTGCATCGTCGCGCGCGCGCACGCGGCGCAGCGCGGCCCAGGTCCCGACGTCGTCCCAACCGAAGTCGCCCGCGAGCACGAGCACCCGCGCACTGCGCTCCAGAACTCCGACGTCCACGGCGATGCCTGTCGTGATCGCGCCGAAGAATGCGTCGAGGTCGTGTGGGTGCGCAGCCAGGTGCGGTGCGATCTCAGGCGTATGGGCGCGTAGCTCCTCCAGAAAATCGCCGACGCGCCACGCGAAGATGCCTGAGTTCCAGAGATAGCCGTCGGCGACCATCGACTGCGCCCGGACCCGGTCGGGCTTCTCCACGAAGCGTGCGACGCGGCGCGCGCCGCCTTCGAGCATCGCACCAGGCTGGATGTAGCCGAAACCGGGATCGGGGCGCGTCGGTACGATCCCCACGGTGACCAGCGCACCGTGTCGTTCCGCGGCGTCGGCTGCCGACGCCAGCGTCTCACGAAAGCCGACCTCGTCGGCGACCGACCAGTCGGCATGCACGCTCAGCATCACGGCTCCCGGGCCGCTCCGGCGCGCGATCTCGTGCGCGGCCCAGGCCAGCGCCGCCGCCGTGCCGGCGGGCCGTGGCTCGGCGATCACGTTCTCGGGGGGAAGGCCGGGGGCCAGCGCGAGGATCGCGGTCACCAGCGCGGCGTTCGTCAGCACGAGTGTGCGCTCCAGCGGTACGAGTGGCGCCATGCGCTCGAGCGCGTCAGCCAGCAATGGCGCGCTCGTCGCGAGCGGAAGCAGCTGCTTGGGCCGCGCCGGCGTGCTCACCGGCCAGAATCGCGAGCCGACGCCGCCGGCGAGGACGACCGCCCAGCGCGTCACGCGTCCGCGCTCGGCTCCTCGGGCGCGAACCCGACGAGCTGCGCCGCCCTGGCGTACAGCTTCTTGGGGCTGAACGGTTTCGTGAGAAATTCGCTCGCGCCGAGCTCCAGGGCCATGTCGTGCTGCTGATCCTGCCCGGCAGCGGTCAGCACGATGGTCGGCACGGACTTGAGCCGATCGTCGCGCTTCATCTCCGCGAGCACGTCGAGCCCACTCAGGTACGGCATCATGAGATCGAGCAGCACCAGCCCGATGTCGGGCTCACGGCGCAGCACCTCCAGCGCCTCCCGGCCATCGTAGGCGAGGGTCACGCGGAAGGGGCCCTGCTCGAGCTTCATCTTGATGATGCGCCCGATGTGCGGCTCGTCATCGGCGACGAGCGCGTGCGTGAGATGAATGTCGTCCACTCTAGACCAAGGAGGCGATCTGCTCGCGGTTGCGGCGCAGCTCGAACAGCAGTTGCCCGACGTTGGCGTCCGGACGCACGAGCACGAATAACAGGGCGTCAGCGCTCAGGACGGAGATCACTGCGATGCCGGTAGCGTGCTCCAGGACGGCAGTCGTGAGGGGACCTCGTCCGGCCGCGGCTCCCAGCTCGTCCGCCGGTCCGATGATGGCCGGAATGTGCGCGGCGAGATCCTCCACATCCACCCCGTCGACCGCTTGCCCGTCGATCAGCAGGCCGTCGCGGCCGAGCACTACCGCCGCGTCCACTCCTTCACGCTGTCGAATCGCGCCAACGAGGTCGCGGATGCTGGCCATGCTCGCTCCGTCGGAGAGTGAAGCGAAGCATAAGGGCGAGGGAGGTGAAGTCAAGCGACGCAGTCGCTTGAGTTTGCCCGCGCGCTGGCCTATTCTCCACACGCCCCCACGCACGATTTCCCCTCGCATCGTCGTCATGCTGCCGACTCGCCCGACGCGCGCCGTGATCGTCGCCCTTCTAGCCGTCGCCGCGATCGCCTGCGGCGACCCGACCAAGCCGAAAGCGTCGCTCCCGAGTGCGCTCACCTCGTACGCGCTCTATCCGTTCACCGGCGCGCCGGCGAGCGGGGCGACCGCGATCAGCTTTCTGGGCGGCGGGACCGCAGCACGCACCGATGCGACGTTCACCTTCGACGTCGCCTTCGACCTCGACCCGTCGGGTCACGCGCTGGTGTATCCCGTACGGGCCGTCGCCGGCGACCTCGCGGGTCCGCTCACCCGCGTGGGCCTGCAGGTCGTGCCGGGCGCCTTCGACGCGATCCGCGAAGTGCCTGTCGGTGGATATGATACCCTCAGCGTCCAGAGCGTGATCCCGGGCGCGGTGCTGGCAGTCGAGCTGCTGGGGAACTCGAGCTGTCTCTACAGTTTCGGCGGACAGTTCCTGTACGCCAAGATCGTCGTTGATAGCGTCACGCTCGCGCCGCGTCGGCTGTATGTGCGCTCGGTGGTGGACCGGAATTGCGGCTACCGGCAGGTGGTGCCGGACTCGATCCCCACCAGCTGAGCGTCTCGCCGCCATGCACGACCTCAAGCTCGTTCGCGAGCGGCCCGATGATTTGACCGAGGGCATGCGCCGCCGCGGTGTGCTGGACGGCGTGGCCCCACAGCTCGACCAGCTGCAAGGCTTCGAGCGTGAGCGGCGCTTGCTGCTGCAGGTGGTTCAGGAGCGGCAAGCGACGCGTAACGTGAACTCCCAGGAAGTCTCGCGCCGCAAGAAGGCGGGCGAGACCGCTGATGAGCTGATCGCGCACGGACGAGCGCTCGGCGAGGAGATCGGGCGGCTCGAGCGTGAGCTCGCGCAGGTGGTTGGCGATTTCGAGAGCATTCTGATGGGGCTGCCCAACCTCCCTCTCGCCGACGTCCCCGCAGGTGGAGAGGAGGAGAACGTCGTCATTCGATCATGGGGCGAGCCGCGGCCTTCCGCCGGGGTCCGTCCACACTGGGAGATCGCCGCGGCGCTGCGGCTGATCGACCCCGAGCGTGCCTCGAAGGTCAGTGGCTCGGGCTTCGCCGTGTTTCGTGGTGCCGGTGCGCGGCTCGTGCGATCGCTCATGAGCTTCTTCCTCGACACGCATTCTCGCGAACATGGGTACGAGGAGGTCTGGCCTCCCGTCCTCGTCAACCGCGCGAGCATGATCGGCACCGGACAGCTCCCCAAGTTCGAGGACGACGCGTACAAGATTGTCGGCGACGAGCTGTTCCTCATCCCGACCGCCGAGGTTCCGGTCACGAACCTCTACCGCGGCGAGACCATCGATGCCGGCGAGCTGCCGATGAGCTTCTGCGCATACACGCCGTGCTTTCGGCGTGAGGCCGGATCGGCGGGCAAGGATACGCGGGGCATCCTCCGCATGCACCAATTCGACAAGGTGGAGCTGGTGCGCTATTGCGCGCCGGAGCACTCGGCGGCACAGCTCCAGCTACTGCTGGGTCATGCCGAGTCGATGCTCCAGCGGCTCGGCATCCCGTACCGCGTCAAGTTGCTCGCTGCGGGAGACACCGGGTTCTCCAGCGCCAAGACCTACGACCTCGAGGCCTGGGCCCCCGGGGTCGGGGCGTGGCTCGAGGTGAGCTCGTGCAGCTCCTTCACCGACTTCCAGGCGCGACGCGCGAACATTCGGTACAGCCCGGGGAAGGGCGAGAAGCCGCGCTTCGTGCACACGCTGAATGGGTCGGGGCTCGCGTTTCCGCGCACCATTGCGTGCATTCTGGAGAACCATCAACAGCCCGACGGAAGCGTCCTCGTCCCCGCGGTGCTCCGGCCCTATCTCGGCGCTGA
>JBBQYZ010000117.1:0-7655 GCA_038208205.1 Gemmatimonadales bacterium
TGCATGATGTGATGAAACGTCTCAGCGTCCCCCCGGAGATGCTCAGGGAAGGCTCCGTCAACCATTTCCAGCGAATAGTTAAGCTGACGCGGCCGCTCAGCGGACGCCCACCGCTCGACCATCGCCCAGTCAACATCGGAGAGCGCCAGCTCGCTTTCCCGGTTCACCCGCGCGGCGCGGGCACCGAGGCTCCGGGAGAACGCTTCTCCAGCCGGCACCGCATCGAAGGTCGACCACGTGAGCAACGACCTGCCTTCGCCCGCAGTCTCTTCGCAGATGAGGCCCATGAGCTGAGACCCAATGCCCTCGCGGCGTCGATCTCGTCTGACGAGCACGTCACACTCCATGGCGCGGTCGTCTCCTGCAGAGTTCGACCAGCAATAGCCAACGGCGACCGGAGCGCCGTCGGACGTTTCGACGAGCCAAGTGTGATCACTGAACTGGGATGGCAGGTTGCGCGCGAACGCCACGTAGAACTCGAGCGACTGCGGCATGCGATTCGACCCGCGCTCCGTCTCGATCGGAACCTCGACAGCGTGCAGAGCCTTTAACTCTTCATCAGTGCCAGCACGGAAACCGACGCGACGGACCTGTACGTTGACCTGCTTGCTCACGGGCACAGTCTTCCGCGGAAAAGCTGGTGTCAACACCGGATTTCCTCGGCCCTGCCCGCTCGGTCGGTCCAGCGAACCGACTCGGCGATCTACGCGCGGCAAGCACCCACCGAACAGTGTCCCAGAACGCGCGCCCGGCACGGCGAGGCAGAACGCCCTCTACCGCCGGCTCGGGGCGTTCTCATCTTGTTTTGCGTGGCGCTCTGTCGGGCCCCGTGGGGGTCTGGTCGCTTTGGCGCGCGAGGATCGCGCGCATGAGCGCGAAACCCTCTGGGGTAGTGACGTTCTTGTTCACCGATGTGGAGGGCTCGACACGTCGTTGGGAGGACAACCCTGACTCGATGGACGATGCCCTCGCGCGGCACGACCTGATTCTGCGAGCGGTGATCGAGCGGCATGGCGGCCACGTGTTCTCGACGGGTGGGGACGGTTTTGCCGTGGCATTCGCGCGAGCGGCCGCGGCGGTGACGGCGGCCGTTGAGATTCAGCGTGCATTGACGGAGGGGTCGCTGCTGCCGGTGCGTATCGGGATCCACACGGGTGAAGCGGTTGAGCGTGACGGCGATTACTTCGGCCCTACGGTGAATCGGGCGGCTCGCGTCATGGCGGCTGGTCATGGCGGTCAGATCTTGGTCGCGGGCGCGACGGCCGCGCTGGTCGACGATCTCGACGACCTCGACTTCGTGGACTTGGGTGAGCGTCGGCTGCGCGACTTGTCGGAGCCCCTGCGGATCTGTCAGGTGCGCGCCGTGGGCTTGCCTACTGAGTTCTCACCGTTGCAGACGGTCGACTCGATCCCCGGGAACTTACCGCCGCAGGGCACGAGCTTCGTTGGCCGTGACGTCGCGATTGTCGAGATCGGTGAGTCCTTGCGCGCGCATCGCCTGGTGACGCTGGTCGGGGTTGGTGGGATCGGCAAGACGCGGCTCGCGCTGCAGGCGGCTGCGGCCATGTTGGGCGAGCTTCGCGATGGTGCGTGGTTGATCGAGTTGGCGTCGGTGCTCGATGCATCCGTGGTGATCGAGGCGGTGGCCGCGGTGTTTGCGGTCGCGCCGCAGGCGGGCCGCAGTTGGATCGAGGGGCTCGTCGAGTCGTTGCGCGGTCGGCAGCTGTTGTTGGTGCTTGACAACTGCGAGCACGTTCTCGACGAAGCCGCCCTCCTTGCCGAAACCCTCATCGCGCGGTGCCCTGACACGACGATCCTCGCGACCGCTCGAGAGGCGCTCGGTATTGCGGGCGAGGTGGCCTGGCGGGTGCCGTCGCTGGAGGTCGGTCCGGGTTCTGCCGCGTCGACCCTATTCGTCGAACGGGCATGCGCCGCGGCGCCGGACTTCGATCCGAGCGCCGACGCCGAGGTGATCGCCGAGATCTGTCGGCGCCTCGACGGCATTCCCTTGGCTATCGAGTTGGCGGCGGCACGCGTGCGGTCGATGAGTCCGGTCCAGGTCCGCGACCGCCTCGACGAACGATTCCGCCTGCTCACCGGAGCGCGTCGATCGAGTGAGCGACACCAGACGTTGCGCAATGCGGTGCGGTGGTCGTTCGACCTCTTGAACGCCAGCGAACAGCGCGTTGTCCAGCGAGCATCGGTGTTCGCCGGAGGGTTCACACTCGCAGCGGCATCGGCCCTGTGTTCTAGCGGCTCCGATGGTGCGCTCGACGAGTTCGAGGTGCTCGACGTGCTCGACTCGTTGGTCCGCAAATCGCTGATGCAGGTCGAACGGTCCGAGGTCGACCTCAGATACACCATGTTGGAAACGATCCGGCAGTTCGCAGAAGAACAACTTGCCGACACGAACGCTGCTGACGCGGTGCGCGATCGGCACGCCGCATTCTTCGCTGATCAGATCGAAGTCGCGTTCGACGCGTTTCGCAGCCCCCGAGAAGCAACCGCATACCCCTTTGTCAACACCGAGATGGCAAACCTCCGCGCTGCGTTCCGATGGGCTGTCGATCGCGGGCTGGCCGACCCCGCGATCCGTGTCGCGGCGTGCACACACCAGATCGCACGCTTCGCGCTCCGCACCGAGACGTTCGGCTGGGCCGCCGAAGTCGCGGACGTCGCACGCCGCACCGCGCACCCGAAACTGCCGCTGCTGCTCAGCATGGCGTCCGACAGCGCGTGGACGCTCGGCCTCCTCGACGACGCCCAACGATGCGGACACGAAGCGATCGCCGTGGCTGGCGATGACCGATTCGAACCCCTCATTTGGGCCTACGGCGACCTCGCACAAATCGCCTTTTTCGAAGGCGACATCACTCCCGGCCTCGAGTTTCTCCGCGAAGGCTCTGCGCACCCCGCCGACCGTCAGGACCGTTTCGCCCTCGCCCTCCTGGTCTTCTGGAGCGGGACCCTCGGCAACCCTCTTCCCGACGACGAGATCATCGAGGCCCTCGCCCTGATCAACGCCGCCGGCGTTCCGACGGCCATCGCTTGGGGTCTAGCGGGCCGAGCCGCGTCGCTGGCCGACCGCGAACCGGCGACGTCCCTCAATCTCCAACAACAAGCCATCGAGCTCCTGCACGTTTGCGGGAACCAGCTCATGGAACAAGCCGCGCGCGGCCTTTACGCGACCGCGCTAGCCCGGAGCGATGATCCCGGCCTCGCGCTCAGCGCCTTCAGCGAGACCGTCGACGCATGGCGCATCAACGGAGACACCGCACTGGCCCAGAGCATGGGGCACCTCGTGGTGCTCCTCGCCCGACTCGGACACGTCGAGGGCGCCGCGCGCCTGTTCGGTGCGGTCGTGCGAACAATCACACTCGATGCGCTCGTACCCGAACTCGAACCGACCATGACCACGGCTCGCGAGTCGATCGGCAACACCGCGTTCAACGCCGCCCGCGAGACCGGCGCCGCGCTCAGCTACCAAGACGCCGGCGACCTCGCCAACGAACTCATCGCTCAAGCCCGCGCCGAACTCCACAACAGGCACATGACTCCTTGACCGACCTCGCGTTCGACGTGTCCCAATACCGCGCCTCGAAACCCGCGGCCGGGTGTCCCCTAACGCTGCCGGGTCGGAGGCGCGCTATTAGCTCGATGAACCGACCACGCTTGCTCTCGCGAGCGCGTACCGATTGCCCTGATAGAGGATCGAGTGCACGAGCGGCAGATCTGTATGTGTGATGTGTCGTAGCGTTGGACCGCTTGCTCGCGGTCGCGAGCGTCCCCTACTGGACATCGAGATTAGGTCCCCGAGGTCCGACCGGCGAGCAGTCAGTCGAAGTGTTGCAGTGCTTCGGCTGCGCGTCGTTCGACGTTTGCGTACCCGTGGGCCGCGGCGGCAGTGCGTGCCGTAGAGAGAAGGTCCCGAGCCTTCTCGGCGTCGCCCGGAGCATTGCGCTCGGCGAGCATCTTCCCCCACGAGAGGTGGGTGCGGGCGGCGAAGAACTTGGCGTTCGCGCGTTCGTTGAAAGCGGCGGCGCGGGTGAAGTAGGCGTCAGCCTCGTCGTAGCGGCCGAGGACGGTGGCGAGACCGCCGAGGTAATGGGTCACCGGGCCCGAAGCGGACGCACCGCCGTCAGTGACAAACTGATCGGCCCACGGCGCGAGCCGATCGAACAGCGGCCCGGCGTACCTCGGGTCCCCGCATTCGATGGCGGTCTCGGCGTAATCAGCCATTCCGGGCAGCCAAACCGGGACTAGGGGGAGTTCGAAGTCCACGGCCGCGAACGCTTCCAGCAGGTGACGCGCCTCAGCTCTGCGGTCTACCTCGACGTGAGCCATGGCCAGCGCGCTCATGAGCGTGGGGATCCCGGGATTGTCCGCGGCCATCTGCTCAATGAGTGGGATCAGCTCGCCCATGGTGCCGCGCTGCCAGCCCGCGATGAGGAGATGTGCGCCGTAGTAGACGGGGGCGTCGGGTTCACCGCCGTCGGTGCCGATCTGGAGTGCCTCGGTTGCCAACTGTTCGACCTTGTCGGTGTCCCCGGCGATCTGCGCTCGCACGCCAGAGAGGAACGCGTGCCCCCACTTCAGGGTCGGCTGGTTGAGCTGGTCGGCGAGCGATCCTGTCACCTCCAAGCAGCGGTCCATCTCGTCAATGTCCCCGGCAGATGCAGCGATGACGGCGCGCCAATCTGCGGCAAAGAAGAGAAGGACCGGGTCACTGACACGCTCGGCCCGCACCAGGGCGTCGGCGGACCGGGCCAGGGATTGCTCCAGCAGTGGCGGCACGAGCAGCGCGTACGAGGTGTGGTTGAGAACCCGCACGATGGTGGCGTCGTCGCCCGAGGCGTGGGCGATGGCGATTGCCTCGTCGGCGAGCGTTCGACGGCGCTCGATGGCGCTGCCCCAAATGAGTTCCGAACACAGGGTGGCGAGTACGAGCGCCCGGTTGGGGTGGTCGGCCGGGAGGCGCTCGAGGGCCAGCTCCAGAATCTCGATCTTGTCAGCGTCGACGACACCGGCAGACGTATGCCAGCCTCGGTCGTTGGCCAGAGCGGCGGCAACGAGCCGCTCGGTGTCACCGAGATCGGCGGCCCGGCGGGCGACGTCGAGGAGCGTGTCGCGAAAGGCGGGGTCTCCGGTTTGGCGCTGGGCGGTGCCGAGGCCGATAGCCAAATCGAGTCCGAGGGTCGGATCGGCGTCGGTCTGGGCGGAGAGCTCGAGGGCCTGGGCGTAATAGCCGAGCGCGTCGGCCGGAGCGAGCGCGGTGAGCGCGGCGTCGGCTGCTTGGCGCGAGTAGTCGATGGCTTTGGCCAGGTCGATGGGTTGGGTGGCGCGGAACCAATGACGCGCCAGCTCGCCCACGCGCGCGCCGGGACGTTCGCCGCACAGCTCCTCCAACGCCTCGGCCACCACGCGGTGCGCCCGCGCCCGGCGATTGGGACCCAGGTCCTCATACACGGTGTGTTGGATCAGCGCGTGGGCGAAGTTGTAGTGCCCTTGTGCATCGCCCATCTCGCGCACCAGGGCCACTGCCGCCGCGGCTTCAAGGACGTCGAGCAGGTCGTCATGTGCGGTGTTGGTGGCACGGGCCAGGACATCGAGGTCGAAGTCCCGACCGATGACCGCAGCGACTGACAGCACGCGCTCGGCGGCTTGCCCCAATCGACCAACCCGTGCCCCGATCACCTCGCGCACGCTGTCGGGCAGGGATATTTGTTCGAGGGCGTCTTCTGCGACCCACCGGCCGATGGCGTCCTGGTAGATGGCCCCGGTCTCCGCGAGATGACGCAGCAGCTCGCTGACGAAGAACGGGTTGCCATCGGTCTCCCGATACACGACATGGGCGAGCCCGACCGCGGCGTCATCAAGGCTGTGACCGGCGACGGCCTCCATCAGCGCGATGACCCCGGTGTCGTCGAATCCGGTCAGCTCGATGCGCGCCACGCCGTGCTGTCGACGCAACGCCGCCAGTGTTTCGAGCAACGGATGCGAACGCGACAGCTCACTGTCCCGATACGTGCCCGACACCAGCAGGCGCAACGGCTGTTCGGCCGCGACCAGGTGACGCAACAGTTGCAGGCTGGCCTTGTCCGCCCACTGGAGGTCGTCGAGCACAAGGACAACCGGCTGATGCTCCGAGACCATTCCCAAGAGCCCGACGACCGCCGCGAAGAGGAGGTAACGCTCCGTGTCGCCATCGGTAGCCTTCGATGGCGGGAGCCCCGGCATCCTGCTCGCCAACGCGGGGACCAACCGGGCCAGGTCCGATCCGTACGCGTCGACATGCGCCATGAGTTGGTCTTCGGTGGCGTGCATGACGTAGTGCCCGAGGGTTTCGGCGAAGAGTTGGTACGGGGTGGCGAGATCTTCTTCGCAATGCCCGAGCAACACACAGGCCCCCGCATCGAACGCAGTCCGCGCCGTTTCGGCCACGAGAGTGGTCTTGCCCACACCGGCCTCACCGGAGATGAGCAGCACCTGGCGTCCTTCTCCTGCGGCGACACGCTTGAACACGTCCGCCATCGCCGCTATCTCGGTTTCGCGGCCGACGACGCCAACTCCGGGACGCACGCCCAGACGACCCGGCAACGGCACGGCATTCGTCGCGGACCTCGCGAGCGGCTCCCAGCGCACCTCGACGGTCTCTACTGACTCGGGAAGCCCCTTCAACACCAACGGCCCCAGCGCGTTGCAAGCGTGTCGAGTGCGCCGACCGGCCATCAACCGCACGACGTCCGCCGCCAGGATCTGCCCGGCCTCGCACATCGCACACAGTCGAGCGGCCTCGATCACGGGGTCGCCGAAATAGTCGTCTCCCTCCCGGGTGACCTCGCCGCCGCTCAGCCCGACCCGCAAGCCCACCGAGTGCTCACCGCCACGGTTATCGCGCTCAACGCCTTGCTGCATCGCCACCGCACACGACAACGCAGCCGACGCCGAGCCGAACACCACCATGAGCCCGTCACCCAGATTCTTCACTTCGAGGCCACCCGCTTCGGCGACCGCCTGACGCAGGATCGAGAAGTGCCCGCGGCGGACCTTGTCGGCTCCCTCGGGAGACAAGCTCGACGCCAACTCCGTCGAACTCACCACATCCGTGAACAAGATCGCGACGTTCTCGGTCGTCATCGACACCCCTGCTCCGGCTAGCACACCCAAACCGTAAGCCGCGCCTCCGTCGGGGCGCACGGTGCTCCTCCAGAACTGAGCCCCGGAGACCTCGGATCCACCGAGCAATCGCTGCTTGGGTGTCCCTGATCGCCGGGTCGACGACGCGCCATTCGCCAGGGGGGCGATTGCTATCGCGAACCCGCTCATAATGCCCTCGGCGCTCGTTCTGTCACAAGAGCGCGCCGCAGACAACAAGGACGCGTTACTGCCGTGTCGGCCTGCGTTCCTGCGGCTGGCCGTTGACAGTTAGAGAGCGCTCTCTCGCGAGCGAGCGCCGATCGTCCCATGGACAGTGCGGGTGGGGTGGGCGACGATGTATCGGTCAGCGGTTCGCCAACATTTTCGCCAACGGACTTAGGACTGCAGGCGACCGCAGGAGCCGCAAATCTCGGCTCCGGTGCGGCGTGTGCGCTGCTCTGCGGTCACCTGCGGCAAATCCAATCTCATTTTTTGCCAAGGTGAGGGTCGCGGGTTCG
>JBBQYZ010000118.1:0-7637 GCA_038208205.1 Gemmatimonadales bacterium
GAGGAATGACCGCCGAGTCCACCGCCGCGCCCGCGGCTACCGCCAAGGTCACCGTCCGCTGCCAGTTCTGCCTGACGTGGAACCGCCTCGACGCGACGCGCGTCGCCGATCGCCCGAAATGCGGCAAGTGTGCGAAGCCGATCCTCCTCGACCGGCCGCTCAAGCTCGATGACGAGACCTTCGCGCGCACGGTCGGCGAGGCGCAGGTGCCGGTGTTCGTGGATTTCTACGCCGACTGGTGCGGGCCCTGTAAGGCAATGGCGCCCGCCGTCGATGCACTGGCCGCGAAGTACACCGGGCGAGTGATCGTCGCGAAGCTCGATACCGATCGCGCACCGGCCGCATCGACCCAGTTCGGGATTCGCGGCATCCCGACGTCGATCGTGTTCTCCGGCGGCGCGGAAAAGGCGCGCGCGTCAGGCGCGATGCCCCTCGCGGACCTCGAGGCGCTAGTGGGGAAGGCACTGTAAGGCGGGGCGCGCTGCGGGCGGCGAACTGCATTTGAACCACAGAGCACTTCCGCGAGGTCCAGGCTCGGGACGCCGGGCCTGAACAACGCTGGGGCATGCGGGGCGAGACCAACTCGCCATACGCCCAAAAATTCTGTGGCCGGCGCGGGACCGCGAGCAATGGAATGGCGCGGCGGTTCTCGGTGGTTCATTTCGCGATCGCGGCGGAAAAAGCGAACCGCGTCGAAGGTTTTGTCCCTCGACGCCGTTCCCCTATCGCGTACCCTCGATCTCGCCTAACGCTCCGACACCATCACTCGTGCGCCGGGATCGGCTCCATCGTGCGGGCGTCCACCGGAACCTGCACCTCGTCACGATAGGGACTCGTCATCAGGAAGACCCGCATCCGCGGGAAGGCGTTCATGAAGGCGAAGTAGCAGGTGCCCCACAGCCCGAGCATCCCGAGGCCGATCGCGATCTCCCAGAGCCCGAACGGGAGCGTCGTCGTCACGCCGTAGAGCGACGGATAGACCTCGAGATACCGAAGCAGCCACATGCCGAGCAGCGATCCGCTCGCGATCACGAGCATCGTGGGATTGTAGATCTTGGCCGCGCGCCCCATCAGCCCGAAGAACGGGACAACGAAAACGAGGACGACCATCAACAGCGTGACAGGCAGCCAGGCGGCGATCAGGCGGAGCCGCATGAAGTGCGTCTCCTCACCGAGGTTGCCGTACCAGATCACGAGGTACTGGCCGAAGGTGAGGTAGCCCCAGAACGCCGTCAGCGCGAACGCCAGCTTGCCGATGTCGTGCAGGTCCGTCTCGGTGACCAGGTGCGGAATCGCCAGCTGGTTGCGCCACCAGCGAGCGAGGATCGACATGCTCGTCAACACACAGAGCATGCCCCCCATGAAGAACCACCACCCGTAGAGCGTGCTCTGGAAGTGCAGGTCGAGCGCCATCGACAGGTCGAAGGCGAGCGCGCACCAGCCGAAGCCGAAGACCAAAGTGAGGAAGACCGCCAGCTTGCCCTGCAGCGAATGCGTCGAGTGCAGCTCGCGCCGCTCCTCGCCAAAGTTCTTCCGCATGCGCGCCCGAATCCCGCGCGCCCACTTGCCTCCCCACTCGTTCACGATGCCGACGTCGAGGCGCACGCAGGTCCAGACGTACCAGACGCTGAGGACCGTGAGCAGGAGGAACACGCCTAACGTGCGGACGGCGAAGAAGGTCGGCTGCAGCCAGATCGCCTTCTCCTTCACCGCGGGCACCTGGTTGAACCACGGATAGATGTGCCCGCGGCCGACCAGCACGAGCAGCGCGAGAATCAGCCAGGCCACCGGAAGGAACGCGACGTAGCCCTCGACGAAGCGGATGGTCGTGCGCGACCAGCGCGCCGTGGTGATCCGCTGGATGGCGACGAACATCACGCCCGCCGACGAGATCACCGAAAAGAACAGCCAGTTGAAGTGCAGTGCGCGCCAGGCGCGATCGGGCGCGATAAAGACGCCGATGATGAAGGCGACGAGTCCGACCGCCGCCAGCGCGAGCGATGCACGGGCCATCAGTCCCGAGACCGGCCGCTCCGCGATCTCGACGACTTCTGCGCGGGACGGGATGAATGGATGGCGGCCGCTCACTGGGGCGTCTCCGGCTTGGGACTCGGCTGCGTCATTCGTGACTCGGGTGGTGGACCGCCCGCAGCGGGCGCGGGTTGCCTGACGGTATCGGCGGGTGCAGTCCCATCGGCGCGGCCATAGGCTTCGCCGCTGATCGTACCGTCAGGATGCATGTACGGCGACGGCACGGTTGGACCCATCCTCGTGTACCCGGGCAGCGTGCGCCCCGTCTGACCCGGCATCCCCGCCGGCGTCACCGGCACGACGACGTTCGCCGCCTGCAGCGCGCGCACATAGTTCACCACATCCCAGCGGTCCATCTCCTCGATCCGATCGTAGGGCGGCATTCCGCCGCGACCGTTGCGGATGATGCCCCAGATGTAGCCGTCGGTGAACCCGCGCACGCGATCGGTGCGCAGGCTCGGTGGATACAGCCCATACTTGAGCACCGGTCCGTCGCCTAACGCTCCGGCGCCGGGCGCCGCGGGCGCCGTTCCACCAGCCATTCCGTGACAGACCGCGCAGTTGATCTGGTAGTACTTGCGGCCGTTCTCGAGCGAGCGCGTGTCGGCAGCGACCGGATTGTGGATCGCGGCGAGGGTGTCGTCGAGGACCTTCCCGCCATTGGTGTACGACGCCATGTAGCCCGGCGCCATCGAGCCGCCGACCGGGACGGAGCCCTGCGGATTGCCGCGGGCGCCGATCGTGTCGGCCGCCGACTGCCAGGGATGGATGCTCGGCTGGTCCTTGAAGTCGGTGAACCAGGAACAGGCCGAGATCACCGACGCGCCTAACGCGACCACCGCCAGGCGCGCGAGCCGACCGCGCCGGAGTCCGGGGGACGAGTGCATCTGCTCAGCGCTCACCACGCACCTCCACCGCACCGTGGCGCCGCATCGTTGCCTCGATCCCGCGCATCTGGTCCTGCGTGCCCTCGGCGAAGATGCCGTAATTCCCCTGGCTGAACCGCGGGTCGTAACCGACCGTCGTCACCAGCCGCGGAATGCGCACCAGCGCGAACAGCCCGAACACCGTGGACAGCCCGCCGATCAGCACCATCACCTCGAAGCCGAAGATCGTGTACGGCACCCACGACGCGACCGCCTTGCCCCCGACCACCAGTGGCCAGTACGTCGAGCACCAGATCGCGATCCAGTAGCCGAAGGTCGCGCCCAGCGCTCCGCCGATCAGCGTGAACTTGCGCACGTTGCTCGGCGGATTTCCGAAGGCGTCCTCGAACTCGTGGCGCGGCGTCGGGGTGTATGCGGTGATCTTGTTGATTTTATCCGCACGGAGTGCGCGCACCGTTTCGGTCGCGGCGTCGAGCTCGCGGAAGACTCCCATCATCCCCTGCATCAGTGCGCTCCTCCATGCGAGCCATGCGCGTGCAGCATCTTCGGCGGGACGATCTCCTTCACCTCGGAGATCGCGACCACCGGCAACTGCTTGATGAAGAGCAGGAACCACATGAAGAACCAGCCGAACGACCCGGCGAGCAGCGAGATGTCCACCCAGCTCGGCGCGTAGTGCGTCCACTGCCAGGGCTCGAACTCGTGGCTCAGTGAGGGGACGACGATCACAAAGCGCTCGAACCACATGCCGAGGTTGATGAACAGCGAGAGACCGAACAGCCAGATCGTGTTGCGCCGCAGCTTCTGCGAGAAGAGCGAGAGCGGGAGGACGACGTTGCAGATCAGCATGATCCAGGCAGCCCAGTACCACTGGCCGAAGACGCGATTCCAGAAATAGTTCTGCTCGACTGCGTTCCCGCTGTACCAGGCGATGAAGAACTCCATGATGTACGCGCAGCCGACGACCATCGACGTGAACAGGCAGAGCTTCGATGCGGCGTCGATGTGGTTGAGCGTGACGTAATGCTTCAGGTTGAAGAACTTCCGGATCGGGATGATGATCGTGAACACCATCCCGATGCCGGAGAAGATCGCGCCGGCGACGAAGTAGGGCGGGAAGATCGTCGCGTGCCAGCCGGGAACGAGCGCCATCGCGAAGTCGAAGGAAACGACCGAGTGCACCGAGAGCACGAGCGGCGTGCTGAACGCCGCGAGGAAGAGATAGGCGCGGGTAAAGTTGCGCCACTCGCGATCGGAGTTCCGCCAGCCGAACGAGAGCACGGCGAGCAGTTGCTTGCGCACCGGATTCGTCTCGCGGTCACGGAGCGTCGCGATGTCGGGGATGAGGCCGACGTAGAGGAAGGTGCTCGAGATGGTGAGGTACGTGAGGATCGCGAAGACGTCCCACACCAGCGGACTCTTGAACTGCGGCCAGATCAGCCGCCAGTTCGGGTACGGAATCAGCCAGAAGAACTTCCACGGGCGACCAATGTGGATGATCGGGAAGAGTCCGGCCGTCATGACCGCGAACACCGTCATCGCTTCGGCGCATCGGTAGATCGTCGTGCGGAAGCCGGCGCGGAACAGGTAGAGAATCGCCGAGATCAGGGTGCCGGCGTGGCCGATACCGACCCAGAAGACGAACGTTATGATGTAGACGCCCCACATCACCGGCGGGGTGTAGCCGGCGTTGCCGAGGCCCCAGTAGATCTGATAGGTCCAGACGCCGGCGCCCCAGAGGAAGAGGAGGACGGCGACGCCTAACGCTCCGAACCAGCCGAAGGTCGGCCGCAGCGTCCCCGAAATCTCGCGGTCGACCTGCTCGTAGTCGTGAACGGCCGGAAGCTGAATTTCCGCTGACGCGATGTTCGGCCGGGTCGCGATCGCCCGCTCGTCGTCGTAGTTGCGCGCGGCCATCAGCGTGGCTCCCCGGCTGCAGCCGGTGCGGCACCGGCGACCATCCCGCCGCCGGGGTGATTGACCTTCTTCAAGTAGACCACCGCGGTATAGGTGTTCAGCTCCTCGAAGACGTGATAGGCGCGCGTGTCCTGCGCGAGCTTCGCCACCGTCCACGACGGATCGGCCGCGTCGCCGAAGGTGATAGCCCGCGACGGGCAGGCCTGTGCGCAGGCGACGGTGAACTCGTCGGTGCGCACTTCACGTCCCTCGAGCTTGGCACGATGCTCGGCTTCACGGATGCGCTGCACGCAGAAGGTGCACTTCTCCATGACGCCCTTGCCGCGGACCGTGACGTCCGGGTTGAGCTGCCAGTTGAGCGGCTCCGGGAAGGCGTACTGCCGGCGCGCCGGCTCGCCGAAGCCGAACCAGTTGAAGTAGCGGACCTTGTACGGGCAGGCATTCGAGCAGTAACGCGTTCCGACGCAGCGATTGTAGACCTGGACGTTGAGTCCATCCGGCGAGTGATACGTCGCGTACACCGGGCACACCGGCTCGCAGGGCGCGTTGCCGCAGTGCTGGCACATCATCGGCGCGAAGCGCGTCTCGAAATCGCCGTCGAACTTCGTCTCGTTGCCTTCGCCGCCCTCGAAGTATCGCTCGATGCGGAGCCAGCCCATCTCGCGACCCTTCACGATGTTTGCGCCGGGACGCGTATCCCAGTGCGAATCGGGGAAGCCGGGGCTCAGTGCGCGTCCCTGATGCGGCGCGCCGACGGTCGGGATGTTGTTCTCGGCGTAGCAGGCGGTGACGCAGGCCGAGCATCCGGTGCAGCGCGCGAGATCGATGGTCATCGCCCAGCGGCGCTTAGCCATCCCGCTCCAGTGCTTCGGATCGTACATGCCGGCGTCCTTCGAAGTCGGATCGCCGAGGTCACCCTGTGCGTCGTTGGCGACGGGCGAGCGGAGTCCGGGGAGGAAGGCATGATCGGCGTCGCCGGGCATGTGCTCTTCCGCCTCGGCCGGTTCTTCCTTCGCAATCAGCCCACTGCGACCAGCGACCATCGCCTGGGCGATTCCGCGGCCATGCTGGCGGGCCGAGCCTTCGGTCGAGACGAGCGCCATCACCTCGCCGGCCTTGGAGAGGCTGGCCTTCGTCACGAAGACGCGCCCGCCGGCGGCGTCGGTGCCTAACGGCAGGATGGTGGCGGCGTTGATGCCGATGCCCTTGGCGTAGCGGCCGTACTCGGTGTGACCCTGCCCGAGCGGGATGGCGATCGTGTCGGGGCGGATGCCGAGGAAGAGGTAGACCGGGGCGCGGACGGCGCCGCTGGCGGTCTTCACCTCGACGACGTCGCCGTTGGTGACGCCGAGCTTGTTGGCGGTGACCGGATGGACCTCGACCCAGCTCTGCCAGCAGATCTTGGAGACCGGGTCGGGGAGTTCCTGGAGCCACGGCTTGTTGGCGCCGCGGCCATCGCCTAACGTCGACGAGAAATAGGTGACGAAGTTGTAATCCCCGCTCGGCGCCGTGGCGGCGAGGCGGACCGGGGTGCGGCGGGCGAGTGGCGCGTTAGGCAGGGCGCCGGCCATGACGCCGCGAGGGAGCGCCGCGGTCAGCGCCGACATCCCGCCGGGGATGCGGCCAATCAGCCAGCTGCGGTAGTCCTTCTGGGTGTAGCGCGCCGCGGTGTTCTGGTTCGCCTGCGCGGCGAGGATGAGGACGTCGGCGGTCGGCTTGGTGTCGAACACCGGGTCCATCGCCGGCTGCTGGAGCGAGATCATGGTGCGCGTCGCCTGCGCATCGCCCCAGCTCTCGAGTGAATGACTGTCAGGGAGGACGAGGTCGGCGACGGCGGCGGTCTCGTCGGGGTAGGACGAAAAGCTGACCTTGAACGGGACCTTGGCCATCCCCGCCGCGAAGCCGGGCATGGTGAACGCCGGGTTGGCGCCACGGGTCAACAGGAGGGAGACCTGGCCGCGCTCCATGCGCTGGACGACGTCATACAGTTCGCCGAAGCCGCCCATTCCCTCGAAGCCGACCAGTGGGTCGTTAGGCAGGACGGTGACGCCGACGTTGCCGGCGCTCTGGTTCATCCGGTTGACCGTCTGCGCCAGCTCGAGCGCATTGGCGCCGTTGCCGCCGGCGAGGAAGAGCGACGGCTTAGCCGAGGCGACTTCGCGGGCGAGGCGCGTGAGCTGCTCGACAGGGACGTCGCACTGCGTCGCGGCAGTCGCCGCGGACACCGCGCCCGAAAGCGCCTGGGCGACCAGCTGCTCGGTGCCCGGCTTGCAGGCGACCCATTCGTCGGCATTGAGGCCGGTGAGCGAGCGGCGGGCGCCGACGTAGATGAAGCGCGGTGCGTCGTCGAGTTTCGCGCGAGCGTCGGCGAAGTCGAGCTGCTGGGGTACTGTTGCGCCCCACCCGTCGAGAAAGTCGGCGCCGAAGGAGACGATCAGCTTCGCCGCGCTGAAGTTGAGCGAGGGCCACGACACGCCGTAGCTCTGGCGATTGGCGTCCATCGTCGCGCTCTGCGCTTCGGCGTCGTAGCTGACGTGTGCCGGGAGGCCATGCGCGCCAAGCCAGCTGTCGAGGAACCCGGGGAAGGATCCGCTCTCGTGCTGGTTCACGAACACTGCGTTGGCGCCCTGCCCCTTCGACTGTGTCTCACCGAGCTTCTGCGAGAAGAGCTGCAGTGCCTCGGCCCACTTCACCGGCTCGAGCTTGCCGTTCTTCCGGATCATCGGACCGCGGAAGCGATCGGGGTTGTAGAGTCCCTGGAGCGCCGACTGCCCGCGCGCGCAGAGCGCGCCACGCGAGAGC
>JBBQYZ010000119.1:0-7614 GCA_038208205.1 Gemmatimonadales bacterium
TACATTCATCGGAACGTGCGCCACGCCTTTTATCATCAGCCCACAAGAGCCGCAGATACCCTCCCGACAGTCATGGTCGAAGGCGATCGGGATGTCTCCGCGCTCGATCAAACCTTCGTTGACCACGTCGAGCATCTCGAGGAACGACATTCCCGGGCTGACGCCAGTGGCTGCATACTCCGCGAGTGCGCCCGCCGCTTCCGGGCCGGCCTGACGCCACACCTGCAAGGTGAGATTCATCGTTCCGCTCACTTGTAGCTCCGCTGCGAGAGCTTGATGTTCTCGTAGACCAGCGGCTCCTTGTTCAGGATCGGCTCGCGTCCCTCGCCGCCGTATTCCCAGGCCGCCACGTATGCGAACTTCTCGTCGTTGCGCAGCGCCTCCCCGTCGGGCGTCTGGTACTCCGTGCGAAAGTGCCCGCCGCACGACTCCTCGCGATGGAGCGCGTCGCGACACATCAGCTCGCCGAGCTCCAGGAAGTCGGCGACCCGGCCCGCATGCTCGAGCGTCTGGTTGAGCTCCGCCCCGTCACCCGGCACCCGGACGTTCTGCCAGAACTCCTCGCGCAACGCGGGAATCTTCTGCAGTGCGGTCGTCAGCCCCGCGGCGTCGCGCGCCATGCCGCAGTAGTCCCACATCAGCAGCCCGAGCTCTCGGTGGAACGACGCGACAGTACGCTTCCCATTGATCCCCAGCAGCGTGGAGGTGCGCTTCTGCACCGCTGCGACGGCCGCCGTGACCTCGGGCGCATCGGCCGCCAGCGGCTCGAGCTTGTTGGAGGCGAGGTAGTCACCCAGGGTGTACGGCAGCACGAAGTAGCCGTCGGCGAGCCCCTGCATCAGGGCGCTCGCGCCCAGACGATTCGCGCCGTGATCGGAAAAGTTCGCTTCTCCCGCTACGTG
Organism: Gemmatimonadales bacterium; assembly: GCA_038208205.1. Lineage (GTDB taxonomy): Bacteria > Gemmatimonadota > Gemmatimonadetes > Gemmatimonadales > Gemmatimonadaceae > AG11. Next base: position 903 of record JBBQYZ010000119.1, read on the forward strand.
GAGCCCCGGAATCGTGCTCATGAGATTGTAATCCACCCACAACCCGCCCATCGTGTAGTGCACGGCGGGGTAGATGCGCATCGGCATCCGGTACGGGTTTTCCGCCGTGATGCGCTCGTACATCTCGAACAGGTTGCCGTACCGCTCGCGGATCTTGTCCTCACCGAGCCGCTTGATCGCATCGGCAAAGTCGAGGTAGACGCCGCGGCCTCCTGGCCCCACGCCGCGGCCGTCATCGCACGCTTCCTTCGCCGCGCGCGAGGCGATGTCGCGCGGCGACAGGTTGCCGAAGCTCGGATACTTGCGTTCGAGATAGTAGTCCCGGTCGGCGTCGCCGATCTCGCCGGGCGCCTTGCTGACGTCTTCCTTGCGTTTCGGTACCCAGACGCGCCCGTCGTTGCGGAGCGACTCCGACATCAGCGTCAGCTTGGACTGATGCTCGCCCGCGACGGGGATGCAGGTAGGATGGATCTGCGTGTAGCAGGGGTTGGCGAATGCCGCGCCGCGCTTGTGCGCGCGCCAGATCGCCGTTGCATTGCACCCTTTCGCATTCGTCGAGAGGTAGAACACGTTGCCGTAGCCGCCGGTCGCCAGCACCACCGCATCGGCGAGATGTGGCTCGACCGTTCCGGTGATCTCATCGCGCACGACGATGCCGCGCGCCCGCCCGTCCACCACGATCAGGTCGAGCATCTCCGCGCGGGGGAACATCGTCACCCCACCCTTCGAGATCTCCTTCTCCAGCGCCTGATACGCGCCAAGCAGCAGTTGCTGACCGGTCTGGCCGCGTGCATAGAAGGTCCGGGAGACCTGCGCACCGCCGAACGAGCGATTGGCGAGCAGCCCACCGTATTCGCGCGCGAAGGGAACGCCCTGCGCGACGCACTGGTCGATGATGCTCACGCTGATCTGCGCCAGGCGATAGACGTTTCCCTCGCGCGCGCGAAAATCGCCCCCCTTGATCGTGTCGTAGAACAGACGCTGGATGCTGTCGCCGTCATTCTGGTAGTTCTTGGCGGCGTTGATCCCGCCCTGCGCCGCGATCGAGTGCGCGCGACGCGGCGAGTCCTGATAGCAGTAGCACCGGACGTTGTAGCCGAGCTCACTGAGGGTCGCCGCCGCGGCGCCTCCAGCGAGCCCGGACCCGACGACGATGACAGTGTATTTCCGCTTGTTCGCCGGGTTCACCAGCTTGACGTCGAACTTGTGCCTGTCCCACTTCTCGGCCAGCGGCCCAGCCGGGATCTTGGCGTTGAGCTGGAAGGTCATCTAGCGGATCACTCCGAGAAGCACCGCGACGGGGATCGCGGTGAAGCCGAGCCACACGACCACGGCGATCACGGTGGACACGCGCCGGTGCAGCGGGTGGCGCGATGGCCTGGCGAGACCGAGCGTCCGCACGCTGCTCCACGCGCCGTGAAAAAGGTGCAGCAGGAGAAAGAGCATCGACACCACGTAGAACGCCGACACGAGCGGATTGCGAAAGGCATGGACGACGTTGCCGTACACGTCGGTGTCGCTGAACCCGTTGCCACCGGCGGCGCTCGCGGCGGGGTAGACGGTGCCGGTGGTGAAGTGCAGGATGTGAAAGACGATGAATACGAGCAGGAGCAGTCCGCCCCAGCGCATCGTGCGCGACGCCAGCGTGCTGACTTGCGGGTCACGCTTCACGTAGCCCACCGGCCGCGCCGCGTTCTTGATGCGCGTCAGCTGCCAGGCCATCAGCACATGCAGGATGGTGGCGGCAAGCAACGCCAGTCGCGCGATCCACAGTAGCTCGCCGGTGCTCTGCAGGAAGGCGGCGTAGCCGTTCATCCGCACGGCGCCGGCGAACATCTGCAGGTTGCCCGCCATGTGCGCGACCACGAACCCCACCAGCATCAGGCCGGTGACGGCCATGATCACCTTCTTGCCGATCGTCGAGCGGTACAGCGTCAGCGCCCACATGGATTCGAGTGCTCCGGGGAGAATAGGCAGGCGGGCGGCGTTCACTGACCGCCGCCCGCTGATGAGCTACATCTTGATCGCCGCCATCGGTTCGCGTACGGCGTCCGCACTCTTCTGCAGCGCCGCCTTTTCGTCGGCCGTGAGCTCGACCTCGATCACCTTCTCCAGGCCGTTTCTCCCTAGCTTGCACGGCACGCCCAGGAAGAGACCCTTCATGCCGTACTCTCCCTCGAGCCACGCCGCGCAGGGAAGGATGCGGCGCTGGTCATTCACGATCGCCTCCGCCATCTGAACCGCGCCCGCGGACGGGGCGTAGTATGCGCTGCCCGTCTTGAGGTGCTTCACGATCTCGGCGCCGCCGTTCCGCGTGCGGTCCACGATCTTGTCCAGCGTTGCCTTGTCCATCAGCTGCGTAATCGGGATGCCGCTGACGCTGGTGTAAGAGATGAGCGGGACCATCGTGTCGCCGTGGCCGCCGAGCACCATCGCCTGGATGTCGCGGACCGAGATGTCGAGCTCCTCGGCCAGGAACGAACGATAGCGCGCCGTGTCCAGCACACCTGCCATACCGAGTACGCGATTGCGGGGAAAGCCCGTCGCCCTCATCGCCACGTAGCACATCACGTCGAGCGGGTTGCTCACCACGATCACGATCGCGTTCGGCGACGTCCGCTTGATCTGCTCCGAGACCGACTTGACGATGCCCGCATTCGTATTGAGCAGATCGTCGCGCGACATTCCGGGCTTGCGGGCGATGCCGGCGGTGATGATCACGATGTCGGAGTCCTTCGTGTCGTCGTAGCCGTTCGTGCCGATGATCCGGGTGTCGAAAAGCTCGATCGGGGCGCTCTGCCACTGATCGAGCCCCTTCCCCTGAGGAATCCCTTCGGCGACGTCCACCATGACGAGGGTGCGGGCCAGCTCCTTCTCCGCGACGCGCTGCGCGGTCGTGGCTCCGACATTTCCGGCGCCGACGACGGTGATCTTGTTGACCATGAGAGCGAATGTCTGAAGGTGAGTTGCTGCTGAGGAAACTATCGCACCCGCAAGCGCACGCTACCCTCGGCGGTGCTCCGCCGACGTCAGCTGCGGTATCAGCCGCCCACCTGCGAGAGTGCCCGCAATCCACCGACTCGCCGCGACAGCAGCGCATGCGCCTCGGGCTTTTCCGCCAGCGCCTGGCGCACGTACGGCTCCAGCGGTTCGCCCGCTCGAAGTGGTCCGCGCAGATCCACTTCGTGATCACCGAACAGGCAGGTGCGGAGCCGGCCATCAGCGGTAAGCCGGACGCGGTTGCAGCTTCCGCAATACGTGTGGGTCATCGGCGTGATCACGCCGATCGTCCCAGCCGCGCCGGGAATCCGCGAGTAGGTCGCAGGGCCGTTGCCCCGCGCCGGGCCGTCCGTCGGCTCCAGAGCGCCGAAGCGCGCACGAATTCGGGCGATAATCTCGTCGCTCGGTACGACATGATCGGCCGTCAGCGCCGCCATCGCTCCCACCGGCATCAGCTCGATGAACCTCACGTGCCACGGGTGCGCCACCGTGAGCCCCGCGAAGTCCAACACCTCGTCGTCGTTGGTGCCGCGCATGACGACGACGTTCAACTTGATGGGACTCAACCCGGCGTCGTGCGCTGCCTGCGCCGACCGCACCGGATCGAAGCCGAGATCGCGTCGGGCGATGGCGACGATACGGTCGGCGCGCAGACTGTCGGCCGAGAGATTCACCCGGTCCAGCCCGGCCGCTGCCAGCTCGCCAGCCAGGAGCGGCAGCTTGACCCCGTTGGTGGAGAGCGCGATGTCCTCCACCTCGGGGATCGCCCGCAGCATCCGCACGAGAGTCGACAGCTGCGGCCTGATGGTGGGTTCCCCTCCGGTGAGCCGCACGCGGCGTAGACCGAGCACGGCGAGCTGGGACACGACCTCGGCGATCTCCTCGTAGCTGAGGATATCGGACTTCGGCAGCCAGGGCAGCCCGTCGATCGGCATGCAGTACTGGCAGCGGAAGTTGCAGCGATCGGTCACCGAGACGCGCAGATATTCGATCGACCGACCGAACTGGTCGCGAATGATGCTCATCGGGTCACCTCGGCGGCGGAGTGGCCGCGCGGATCGACCCACTCGCGCGTACCGTCGGTGTAGTGCTCACGCTTCCAGATCGGCACCCGCCGCTTGAGCTCCTCGATCACCCAGCGCGAGGCCTCGTACGCCTGGCCCCGATGCGGATGCGCCACGGCGATCGCGACGCTCGCCTCCTGCAGGCCGAGCTCGCCCAGTCGATGCTCGATCACGAGATCCGGGGTGTCGAACCGCGCCGCCGCTTCGTTTGCGATGGCCGTCAGCTCGCGTTGGGCCATCGCTTCGTATGACGTGTACTCGATGCCCGTGACGCCTCGCCCGTCGTTGATATCGCGCACCACGCCGAGGAAGAGAAGCACGGCGCCGTTCCCCGGCCCTGCGACAGCGCGCAGAAGGACAGCGGGGTCGATGAGGTCACGATGAAGGCGCGCGAGCGGAGTCATCCGCCAGCCACCGGTGGGATGACCGCAACCTCGTCGCCCTCGACGAGCCGGCACGTCACCGGCGCGTACCGCTCGTTGACCGCAAGGAGGGGCGCGGGGGGGAGTCGATCCGCTCCCGGCCGGCGGCGTAGGTCGCGCATCACATCCGCCACCGTCGCCCCGACCGGTAGGTCGATGCTGATCGAGGAGGCGCCGAGGGCGTCGGCGTAGGAGGCGAAGAGAAGGACCGTGACGCTCATCATGCATGCTACAGAACCAGCGTCGGCGCGGGAAGTTCCCCGCCGCAAACGCTTGCGCCCCGACTCCGTGTCGTGGCGCAAGCGTCGGAGTGCGAGGCGCTTAAGCCTCGGCGTACTCCTCGTCGTCGTTCTCGAGGTCGGCGATGTCGATGTTCGCCACCATGGCGCGGAGCTCCTTGGACGGCTTGAACACCGGTACCGGGCGCGCCGACACCTCCACTGGGGACCCCGTGCGCGGGTTGCGCGCCATGCGGGTCTTGCGGTGGCGGATCTTGAAGGTCCCGAACCCACGGACCTCGATGTTCTTCTGTTCCTGCAGCGCTTCCTTGATCGCATCGAGAAAGGAATCCACCACGCGGGCGCAGTCCTTCTTGGAAATCATCGGCCCCGCCGTGCGGGAAATCTGGGCGGTCACACGCTCGACCAGATCGGCTTTCGTCATGAGAGATGCCTCAGAGCGTGCAGCGGGAGGGAGCTAAAAGCTGATCGAACTTATCCGCGTTAACTGTTGTGTGTCAAGAGCTTGGGCCACTTCACCCCTCGGATTTCCGCACGGTTTCCATGAACTGCTCGAAGAGCCGCCGGGCGTCGTGCGGACCGGGAGCGGCCTCGGGATGATACTGGACGGCGAAGATCGGCAGGCTGCGATGGCGCAGACCCTCCACGCTTCCGTCGTTCAGGTTGACGTGTGTCACGATGAGATCGGGCGCCCCGGGAATGGCGTCCTCCGTGCCCTGCACGGCGAAGCCGTGGTTCTGGGAGGTGATCAGAATGCGGCCGCTCTCGATCTCGCGTACCGGGTGATTCCCGCCACGGTGCCCATACGGCATCTTCACCGTCGCGGCACCGTAGGTCAGACCCAACAGCTGATGTCCCAAGCAGATACCGAAGATCGGCACCGATTGGTCGGCGATGGCGCGAATCGCATCTGGGGCGTAGGCGATCGCATCCGGATCGCCGGGACCGTTCGACAGGAACACTCCGTCGGGCTCGTACTCCATCACCGCAGCCGGCGGCGTCTGCGCGGGGACGACGGTCACTCGACAACCTGCGTCGTCGAACAGTCGGAGGATGTTGCGCTTGATCCCGAAGTCGTAGGCCACGATGTGGTGCGGCGCGTTGGGGCTGCCCCAGGAGTAGGGCGCGCTCGTCGTCACACGGGAGGCGAGGTCGAGACCTGCCATCGAAGGGCACGACTCGATCGCCGCGCGCGCCTCGTCGCTCGGATCTTCACCCGTCGCGATGACGCCTCGCATCACGCCAACGGTTCGCAGGTGGCGCGTGAGCCGGCGAGTGTCGACGCCTTCGAGCAACGGAATCTGAGCGGCGGTGAGGTATCCGTCGAGATCGCCGTCGGCGCGCCAGTTGGAGTGAGTACGCGACAATTCGCGGCACACCACGCCCGCCACCTGTGGCGCGCCGGACTCCGGATCCGCCGGGTTCACGCCGTAGTTGCCCAGCATCGGCGCGGTCATCACGACGATTTGGCCGCGGTACGAGGGGTCGGTGAAGACCTCCTGGTAGCCGCTCATGTTCGTCGTGAAGACGACCTCCGCGACGGTAGTCGCCAGCGTTCCGTGCAGGACGCCGCGAAACAGGGTTCCGTCCTCGAGGAGGAGGAACCCTGGGGCTTCGATCCGTTGGTTCACCGTGCTACGGCTTCGTCGTCGGGGCGGGCGTCGAGATCGGGGCCGACGGGGCGGTAGACGGCGCGGCCGGGGTGAGCGGGATGGTGCTGTTCGCGTTCGGGGTGGCAGGCGCGGTCGCCGGCGCCGGCGGTTGGGTGAAAGCCTGATCCAGCACGGACTTGGGCGCGCGTTGCCGCGCGGACGTGAGCGACAACACGAACGCGAGGAAGAGGAAGATCCCGCCTCCCCACCAACTCGTGCGGGTGAGCAGGTTGCCCGCCTGTCGCGTGCCGAGCAGCGAATCGGCCGAGCTGCTCACACCGCCGAAGCTGGCGGCGAGGCCGTTCCCCTTGCCGCTCTGCAGGAGGATGGCGGCG
>JBBQYZ010000120.1:0-7549 GCA_038208205.1 Gemmatimonadales bacterium
ATCCCCCCATTGCTGTGGCCGACGAGCACGTAGGGGCCTGGATACGAACCGGCGTCGCCGCGGAAGCGACTCTCCAGATCTGCTGCCTGGTCCTCGTAGGAATCTCGCCAGGTCAGGGTGTGGCGGATCTCGTTGCCAACCCGAAACCGCTCGCGCACGTACCGGCTCATCTGACACCAGGTCTGTGCGGAGCTGTTGAAGCCATGCTGATAGAGGATGTTGACGCTCGTCGGCGCCGAATTCACCGTGGCCGCGACATCCGTTAAGCAGAGCGGGTCGAAGCCCATTGGATCGCGCCCCGACGGCGGCGTGAAGCCCGGGCCGCCGGCCGCGATACAATTGTCGTCGCAAACGATCATCCGGCTCGGGCGGTCCGGCGCGGCGAGCGGGCCGCGCGAGAGAGCGGGATTGATCGCACTCGCTGGCGCGCGAAACGACATTCCTTGCGGCGCGACCGGGACCGGCGAGTGGCGCGGTATCCAATCACTCGTCTTACGCAATGCATGCCGCTTCGCGTCGCGTTGAGCGTTTCGCGTGAACCTTATGTCGCCGAAGGTCGCGACGGTGACCGTTCGATGATGACCGTGATCGTCGTCCGTGTCGGACTCCGACCGGTCTTCGGTCAGTGCCCAGTGGTCGCCATGCTTCTTGAACTTCCGGGTGTGCTTCTCCCCGCTTCCGCGCGCAGACGACACACCGGCCGACGTCGCTACAGCTTCTGCTTCGACGAGATCGTCCTCCACCACGATCTCTCCGTTGCCAGCCGCTCGAATGTGGACGGGCACCCCACGCAGACGAGCGGAGATCCTCGCTCCCGACGCGGCCCGTGCGAAGGCGCGTGCAGGCGACACGTCATCGTCGCGACTACCATTGCCGCCCGGCGCCGCGATCCGATCCGCTGAGCGCACGACCGAGGTCGTCGCGATGGATTGCGACGAAATGATCGTGTCGGCGGCGTCCACGAGAATTCCCGCTGTGATATCACCGTTCGCCGTTGAGCCCACGAGATCCATTATCGGTGCCGCCTCCATGCTCTGTGGCGTCGACGGTGTAAGGGCGTAGCCGTACGCGTTCACGTCGGTGAGGTAGTCGCCCGCGAGGTCCTGGCTGACGATCTGCGGCATCGCAGCGGTCGTGCCGTCCACTCCGTCGGAGTAGCTCGTCGCGATCCGCACCTGACCGTTTGACGCGTACCCCGCCTCGACATGCACGTGAACGTCGGCCGGCGTGACGGTCATCGAATTTGTATACGGGCCGGTCACCGGATCGGTGATGTACTCGCCGAGCGTGGTGGTGTATGTCGCTGAATACGTGATGTCGGCGCTGACATGTGTGTCGGACGGGTCGGGGGGAGGGGCCGGGCAGTCCGGCGTGGGGTCGTCGCAGTACACGACCAGTCGCGCCGGATCGGTTGCGGCGAGACCTTGCGGCGTCGTCGGCGAGTCGAGACCGTTACAGGAGAAGGCGAATGTGACGGCGAGGAGTGCACCGGCCAATGACCTGGCGCGGTGCCGTGGCGCCACAAGACGCTGGGAGAAGCGAGTCATTCTGAATACCCGAGGATGGGGCAATTCAAGGTGCCGTGGGGGACCTCACGCGGCGTCGCGCACTGCTCGTCGTGGCGAGCCAAGCCATCTTGCAGTGCGGTGCGCCGGCATCGACGCTTGAGCCAATATCGACCGCCTCGGCCGGCACATTGCGCCGTCATGAGGCGTCGATGTTGCGGCGGCGGCAGGGGGAGCTCGCGGCATCTGAGTCGCGTGATCGCTCCACTCCTCTCCGCACGCGCCCTCGCGTACAGCTAGAGGAACCGGTTCCGTGGCGCCATTTCGTTCCTTGGCGCGGCTGCCTTCGAGACGGCGCTGAACCTGGGGCTTGGTTACCATAGCTGCCGGTCTCTGCGAGCGCAATCGCCCTCCTCAGACGGACGACACGCGCTGTCGCTGATCCGCGCCGATCCGCCGCCGATCAGCGCGGATCCGCGATCTTGAACCGCTCCCGCGCCACCCGCGTCACCAGCACCGCCGCTCCATCGACCCCCAACCGCGCGGTGTTCACGCACAGGTCGTAGTTCGCCAGATCGCGCCAGTCGCGCTTGAAGTGCTGCCGCACCCACGCCTCGCGCTGCCGGTTCATCTCGGTCACCTTCCGCTCCGCATCCGGAAAGGGTACTCCCAGCACCTCCACCGCGTAGCGCACCAGCTCCTCCATGGGCGCGTAGCAGTATACGTGCAGCGCATCGGTGCTCGCGGCGAGCATGCACTGCGCGCCGCGTCCCACCAGCACGGCCGGCCCCGCGCGCACCGCATCCTCGATCACGCGCCGCGTCACCATCACCAGCCGCTCCTCGCTCGGCTGCGACACGAAGTCGCCCACCACGGGCATCACCTCGGGCACGCCGAGCGCCATCGCGGACGCCATCCGTTCCACCAGGGAGGGCACGCGCTCCTCGCGCGCCGACACCTCCGCCGGCGTCATGCGGAGTCGCGACGCGACCTGCTCCACGACCTCGTTGTCGTAGAGCGTCCAGCCGAGCGAGCGCGCCACGCGCTCCGCCACCTCCGAGCCGCCCGAGCCGTATTGCCGGGACACCGTCACGATGGGCATCAGCCGCTCCGAGGCTCGAGGTCGCGCACGCGCACCTGCTCCACCACCGCGAAGCCGAGCGCCGCCCAGGCGCCCTCCGCCGTGTCGCTGCCCGCCACATTGTGCAGCCGCATCTGATCCAGGCCGCGCGCGCGGGCCCACCCGTCGGCCGCGGCGAGCAGCGCACGCAGCGCACCCCGGCGCCGCGCGTCGGGCCGCACGTACACCGACGACACGTAGGCGTAGCGCGGCGGATCGAACAGCGGTGAGCCGACCGACTCCACGCAGCGCAGCACCCCCACCGCCTCCCCTCCGCACTCCGCGAGCAGGATCACCTCGCTCGGCGATCGGAGCTGCGCGGCGAACAGCTGGCGCGCCCGCGCGCTCACGTCCGCGCGGAGGCGCCCGTAGATCGGATGATGAGGATGCTCCCGGAGCAGGGCGAGCCGCAGCGCGAGCACGACGTCGAGATCGCGCGGCGTCGCCGCCCGCACGGCGAGGGCGTCGCGCCCGTCGTGCACCGCGGCCGCTGTCGCCGCCGGTCCCCGCGCCAGGGTCATCGCCTCAGGCGGACAGTCCGCCGCCGAAGAAATCCTCGTTCGGACGCCGGCGCCGCTTCTCCGGCTCGGCGCGTCCGTACATACCGCCATCCGAGCGCGAGATTCGCTTGCGGGCCACGAGCGCCTCGAGCACCAGCTCGCACGCCGCCGCCGTGAGCGGGGCGTCGCCGTTGGGCGCGAGCCCCACCGTGCGCACCAGATCGACCAGCCCGGGCACCACGCCGAACGCCGCGGCCACCGAGTCGGCGCGCTCGTCGTCCGTCACCTGCAGCGCGCCCCCCTCGTCGAACCAGATCACGATGTCGTCCACGTTCACACCACCGGCCCGTTCATCGAACGTCGCGTCGGCGGCGCGCCGAATGAGCTCACGGGCGATCGTGTGGCCGCCCACCAGCTCGCCCTCGTACTCCAGCTCGATCTTGCCGGTGATCGCCGGCTGCGCCGAGTAGACGTCGGAGATGCGCGGGACCACCTCCCGCTCCTCGGTCGTGACCGCGCGCCGTTCGGCGTTGGAGATCACGTTCTCCATCACGCTGATCGGCATGCGCTGCGACACGCCGGACCGCCGGTCGATGCGCTTGTCGGTGCGCGCCTCGAACGCCACCCGCTCGATCACCTCGCTGATGAAGTCGGGCACGCGCACCGGCCGGCCGCCGCGCCGGGTCCATGCCTCCTGCTCGGTGATCGCCATCCCGAGCTGTACCGTCTCGGGATAGTGCGTGATGATCTCGCTCCCGATGCGGTCCTTGAGCGGCGTGATGATCTTGCCCCGCGCCGTGTAGTCCTCGGGGTTCGCCGTGAAGCAGAGCTGCACGTCCAGCGGCAGGCGCACGGGATAGCCCTTGATCTGGACGTCGCCCTCCTGCATGACGTTGAACATCCCGACCTGCACCTTGCCGGCCAGATCCGGCAGCTCGTTGAGCGCGAAGATGCCGCGGTTCGCGCGCGGCAGCATGCCGTAGTGGATCGTGAGCTCGTCGGACAGCACGTGTCCGCCGCGCGCCGCGCGGATCGGGTCCAGGTCGCCGATCATGTCGGCGATGGTCACGTCCGGGGTCGCGAGCTTCTCCACGTACCGGCTTTCGCGGTCCACCCACGCGATCGGCGTGTCGTCGCCGGCTTCGGCGAGCAGATTCTTGGCGTAGCGTGAGATCGGTGAGAACGCATTGTCGTTCACCTCGCTGCCGGCCACGATGGGCATCGCGTCGTCGAGCAGGGTGATCATCGCGCGGAGAATGCGCGACTTGGCCTGCCCGCGCAGCCCGAGCAGGATGAAGTTGTGGCGCGACAGCAGGGCGTTGACGATCTGCGGCATGACCGTCTCTTCATAGCCCAGCACGCCGGCGAACAGGGGGCCGCCGCGGCCGAGCCGCACGAGCAGGTTCTGCCGCATCTCGTCCTTCACCGACCGCAGCGCGCGGTCGGGAGCGGCGTACGGCGTGCGCTTGAGCGCGCCGAGTGTTTCGGGGAACGACGACAACAGGGCCTCCGGAAAAAACCGAGTGTAGCGGGAAGTAGCGCGGCGGCAATCGGCCACGCAAGAGCATCACCCGATCAACGCGGCGGGAGTCAGGCGCGTTCGCGGGAGCGGCTCGGCGCGCCCCCAACCGTCGCGTGACCGTGATGAGATTCCCGGCCGTACCGGCAGATGGTACCTCGGTACCCGGTACGGCCGGGGATACCTGGCGCGAGCATTCAACCATCGGTCGTGCGGGGCCCACGCCGCGATCAGGCGACCTCCACCTCGACCTGATTGTCGTAGAACACCGGTCCATGCCCCAGGTCGGTCTCCCGCTGCGATGTGGTCTGGTTCGCGTTTGCACCGTCGCCGGCGAGCTTGCCCCACCAGATCGACGGCGCCCATGCCACCCCCTCCCGGATCGACGGCTCCACGCGCGCCCTGGCGAGGAACGCGCCGCGGTCGTTGCGCACGGTCACCATCATGCCCGGCGAGATCGCGCGTCGCTCCGCGTCAGCCGGGTGCAACAACAGCTCCGGCTCGCGCGACTGGCGGCGCAGCGACGTCACGTTGGCGAAGGTGGAGTTCAGGAAGGTGTGCGCCGGCGACGAGATCAGGGTCAACGGGTAGCGTGCCACCAGCGCCGGGTCGCGCTCGAGCGACTCGTACGGCGGCGTATAGGTCGGCAACGGGTCCAGGCCCATCTCCGCCAGCCGCGCCGAATAGAGCTCGCACTTCCCGCTCGGCGTGGTGAAGCCACCCTCGGCGTAGGGCAGGTACGGGGTCGGCACGTTCAGCCGCATCCAGCCCCGCTCCAGCAGCGTCTCCATCGTCACTCCATCGAGCTTGGACGACTGCGACGCGAGCGCCTGACGGATCAACGTGAGGTCGTCGTCGAGGAAGAGCTGATCGGTCATCCCCATGCGCGCCGCGATGCCGCGAAAGATTTCGCTGTTCGGCCTCGCCTCGCCCACGGGCGCGATGGACGGACGGTTGAGCGTGACGTAATGGTGCCCGTACGCGAAGTGCACGTCCCAGTGCTCGAGTTGCGTCGTGGCCGGAAGGACGATGTCGGCCCAGTCCGCGGTGTCCGTCCGGAAATGCTCGAGCACCACGGTGAAGAGGTCCTCGCGCGCCAGGCCGCGCAGTACCGCGTTCCGGTCCGGCGCCACCGCCGCGGGGTTGCTGTTGTACACCACGAGCGCGCGCACCGGAGGACCGCCGACTCCCGCGTCCGGGGTGGTGAGCGCCTCGCCGAGCCGGATCATGTTGATGGTGCGCACCGCGGGGGAGAGATCGGGCCGCGACAGCGCGGCGCGGTTGAACTGGAAGTTCGCCGACGTGGACAGCTGCACGCCGCCGCCCGCGCGGCGCCAGTGGCCGGTAATGGCGGGCAGACAGGCGATGGTGCGCACCGCCATGCCGCCGCCGGCGTGGCGCTGGAGCCCGTAGTTCACGCGGATGAAGGCGGCCCTCGCGCGTCCGTACCGCTCACCGAGCGAGACGACGGCAGCTTCCGGCAACCCGGTCACGGTCGCCGTGCGCGCTGGCGTCCATTCGCCGGCGCGCGAGCGCAGCTCCCCGTGGCCGAGGGTGTAGCGCTCCAGGTAGTCCTGATCCTCCAGTCCGCGAGCGTACACGACGTGCATCATGCCCAGTGCGAGCGCCGCGTCGGTGCCGGGCCGAATGCCGAGCCACTCGTCGCACTGCATCGCCGTGCGGGTCTGGATCGGGTCGATGCAGATCACGCGCGCCCCGCGCTCGCGCGCTTCCAGGATGAACGGCCAGAGATGGGGGTTGGCGGTCAGGGTGTTCGTTCCCCAGAGCAGGATCAGGTCGCTCTCCGGCACTCCTTCGGCATCGGCGCCGATGCTGGCGCCGACGGTCATCCGCATGCCCACCGTCCCGGCCATCGAGCAGATGGTGCGGTCCAGCTTCGAGGCTCCGAGCGAGTGGAAGAAGCGGCCGTCCATCGCTTCGCCCTGCACGAGCCCCATCGTGCCGGCGTACGAGTAGGGAAGGATCGCCTGCGGGCCGTCGCCCGAGCGCACAATCGTGCCGAGCTGGTGCGCGATCTCGTCGAGCGCCTGGTCCCAGGAGATCGGCTCGAAGCGTCCGGAGCCCTTCGGCCCGATGCGGCGCAGAGGCGTGGTGAGACGGTCCTCGTGGTAGGTACGCTCCACGTACCGGTTCACCTTGGCGCAGAGGAATCCCCTGGTGACCGGATGATTCGGGTCCCCGGCGACTCGAAGCGCGCGTCCGTCGGCGACGGTCACGAGCATGGCGCAGGTGTCGGGGCAGTCGTGAGGGCAGGCGCCGCGAACCACGCCATCGCGCGGGGGAGGGGGTGGGCCCTGGTCGCTGAGGATGGACATCATGACACCAACGTGGCCGGTAATGAAGGAGCGTGATTTCTGGCCGGCGACGCTGACGAGGCGCCACTCGACAAGTAACTCGTTATGGGTGAGCCGGTTACCGCATCGATCGGAGCGAGCGTGCCAGTTCGCCGCCGCCGGCGGGACTGACCCGCGCTCGGCTGACAGGGGCGAACGAAGACAAAAGCGTTGTCGTGCCTTCACTTGGCGCATGCCGACGTACTCTTGACAGCGCTTGCCGAAAATCTAACTTTACCGCCGCTGAAGCCGGGCACTGCAGCCTGCATGCACGGATCAACGCCGCCATTCCCATTGTCCTACTGAGGAGTTCCCAATGAAGCGCTTGGCCCTTGTCGCCGCTGTGCTCGTCACCGCCGCCTGCAGCACCCAGGATAAACCGAAGGCCGACACGGCCGCCCCCGCGATGGCCCCGGCGCCCGCGATGTCGGCCGACACCGGCATGAGGATGGATTCGATGAACGCCGCCAGGATGGACTCATCGATGAAGAAGATGGACACGACCATGAAGAAGCCGTAATTCTTCGCGCCAGCGCGGTCCGACGGGGCGG
>JBBQYZ010000121.1:0-7492 GCA_038208205.1 Gemmatimonadales bacterium
CTTGTTGAGCGACGAGCTGTCGATGGACGACGTGGTCGCGCCATTCTCACGGCGGCGCTCGGACTGGCCAGTGGCCGTGATGACGACCTGGTCGAGCGTGGTGGCCGCGACGCTGAGAACGAAGTCGGCGGTGGCGGTGCCGCCGCTGCTGACGGTCACGGCACGGGTCGACGCGCCGTATCCGATGCGCTGCGACACGAGATTCACCGTGCCGACGGGCACGTTGGCGAGGCGGAACTGCCCCGTCTGATCGGTCTGGGCGCCGCGGGGAGAACCGACCACCCGAACCTGCACGCCCTCGATGGGCCGCTGAGTCTGACGGTCGGTGACGGAGCCAGTGATGGTGCCGACCGCCGACTGCGCCGAGAGCGGCGAGGCGAAGGCCATGACGAGGGCACCGGCGAGAAGCCGACGAAGTGCACTACACATGAGGTTCTCCTCCGAACACGGAGAATGAGGGGAAGTACGACCCACGCTCGACGACAAACGAGTTGGACACGCAGACCGGGCGGAGCGTTGGGAACCCGGACGATAAAAGCATGCGGCGCGCAGCGCTACCGATCCGCGTGCAGCAAACGACCATTCCTGCTGGACGATGGTCACAGATCGCAGAGTGCCGATCTGTTCATCATCATCGTCACACCGTTGCGCTCGGTTGCACGCCGTCCTTTGCCAGGACGACAGCGCTCGCCATCACGGTGAATCGCCGCGAAAGTTTCAGCGTCCGCCGCGCGCGGATGCGTTCCTCCTCACCGCGCAGCAGACACTCGCTCAGCGGCCCTGACCTTTCGCCAGCCACTCGCCGCCGTCGACCACCATGATCGCGCCGGTGATCCACGACGCCGCGGGCGAGGCGAGGAACGCCACCATGTTGCCAATATCGGCCGGTGCGCCCCATCGCTGAAGCGGGATCGCTCCACGGGCATAGCTCTCCATTGCGCGTTCCACGGCGAAGACATCGGGCACACCCTCGGCGGTCGGAGGCGGCGTGAACGCCTTGCGCACGCCCTCGGTCGGGATCGGACCTGGCGCGACCGCGTTGACCCGCACGTGATCCTTCGCCCACTCGAGGGCAAGGGTGCGCGTCAGTGCATCGATCCCCGCCTTGGCGGCGGTGGCGTGGGCCATCAAGGGCCATCCGCGATAGTGAAGCGTCATCGAGATGTTCACGATCGACCCGCCCCCGCCCTCCCGCATCACCGGCAGAACGGCCTGCGAGCAGAAGAAGGTCCCATAGAGATCGATCTCGACGACGCTCTTCCACGCATTGGGCGACAGCGTCTCCGAGGGCGCATAGAAGTTTCCCGCGGCGTTGTTCACCAACAGGTCGATCCGCCCATGCGCATCGCGCACGCCGGCGACGACCTGGGCAACGCGATCCGCGTCCCGCACGTCGAGGGCGACGCCGCTCGCCTTGCCGCCGGCGGCGCGGATCTCAGCCGCGGCGGCATCGACGCGCTCCTGCTTTCGACTCGCCACCACGACGTGCGCGCCCAACGAAGCCAGCGTGTCGGCGATCCCACGACCGATCCCGCTTCCTCCACCGGTGATGAGCGCGACCTGACCTTCGAACAGCCCCGAACGGAAGACGGCGGCGGCGGGTGGAGAAACAGTCGTCACGACGAGGAGTCCGAGTGGAGGACGTCATGCAGCACCTCGGCGACCGAGATCGCCTCGTCGCCGGGAGCGACGGCAAGCGCGAGCGCGAGGGCGAGCTGCACGGGAGAGAAGGAGCGCCGATGATGCGGCGTGAGGCCATGCGACGCCAGCCCCGCGTGATGTTCGGCCGTCCCATAACCGACGTTCGTCTCCCATCGGTAGTGCGGATGGCGACGAGCAAGCGCCTTCATCAACCGGTCCCGCGTCACCTTGGCGACGATCGACGCGCAGGCGATGGAGTGACAGCAGGAATCGCCGCCGACCACCGCCGTGTGCTCGACCCCGAGCGTGCGTACCGGATTGCCGTCGATCAGCACGTGGTCGGGTGAGACGCGCAGGCGCGCGATCGCCCGGCGCATCGCGAGGACCGAGGCGTGATAGATGTTGATGCGGTCGATCTCACGCACCGATGCCGCGCCCACCGACACCGCGAGCGCACGCGACCGGATGCGGCGCGCGAGCGTCTCCCGTTCGGCGGCAGTCAATCGCTTCGAGTCGTCGACGCCGCGGATGGCGAGCGCGTCGGGCGCCATGACGACGGCACATGCGACGACGGGGCCCGCGAGGGGGCCCCGTCCGACTTCATCTACACCGGCCAGCATCGGTCCCCGCGCGACACGCAGCTCCCGTTCGAGCGCGCTCCAACGGCGCGGCACGACCAGCCGGCCCGCGGCGCGGACTACTTCGCGCCAGCGCCGGCCTGGGGAGCACGCACCTTCATCTCCTTGATGCGCGTGGCCTTGCCGGTGAGGTGGCGCAGGTAGTAGAGCTTCGCGCGGCGCACACGGCCTCGGCGGACCACGTTGATCTCGGCCAGCATGGGGCTGTGCAGCGGGAAGATGCGCTCGACGCCGACACCGTTGGAGATCTTTCGGACGGTGAACGAGGCGCTGACTCCGCTGCCGCGCCGGGCGATGCACACTCCCTCGAACGCCTGGATGCGCTCCTTCTCACCTTCCTTGACGCGAACGTTCACCCGCAGCGTGTCGCCAGCGCGGAACGGGGGAAGGTCAGTGCGGAGCCACTCTTTCTGCGTTTCGATGAAGGGATGCATATGACGCTCGGGGCCGAGGCCCGGTTGGGGCTTAACTGGAAGAGACTGGGGAAGTTAGCGGGCCGGCGAGGGAAGGTCAATCGGCGGACTGACGTGGGTCGGTAAGTCAGCAGGTCCGGAGTACGATGTAGAACGGCACACCCCGCGCGATGCAGGCGTGCCGTTCCCCTTTGCACTACCGATAAACCGACCTGCGATCTCTCGGTGCGCTTATAGCCCCGCCTTGTACAGCAGCCGGTTCGGGGTGCCCGACACGTTCCCGGTAATCACGTTCGCCGTGGCGTTCGTCGTGAGCCAACTCCGGATCGTGGAGTATGAAGCATCGCCGTAAGTCGCCTTGTAGAGCGCCGCGACGCCGACGACGTGCGGCGTGGCCATCGAGGTGCCGCTGATGGTGTTGGTGCCCCCGCTCAACCACGTCGACGTGATGCTGGAACCGGGCGCATACAGGTGCACGCAGGAGCCGTAGTTGGAGTAGCTGGCGCGGGCGTCGGTGCTCGTCGACGCGGCCACGCTGGTAGCGTTGGCCGCGCTGGACGGTGAGGAGTTGCAGGCGTTGGCGCTGCTGTTGCCGGCAGCGACGGCGAGGAACACGCCGCTGCTGGCGAGGCCGTTCGCGGCGCTGTTGGTGGCCGACGAGTAGCCGCCTCCCAGTGACATGTTCGCGACGCTCCTCGCCGCGTGGTTCTTCGCTACCCAGTTCATGCCGGCGATCACCCCCGAGTTGCTGCCCGAGCCGTTGCAGTCCAGCACACGTACCGCGCGAAGCGAGACACCCTTCGCCACGCCATAGGTGGCCGAGCCGACCGTGCCGGCGACGTGCGTGCCATGGCCGTTGCAGTCCTGGCCACTTCCGCCCAGCGCGTCGTATGCGACGGCTGCGCGTCCGCCGAACTGCGAATGCGAGGTCTGGATGCCCGTATCGATGATGTAGGCGGTGACGCCCGATCCAGTGGAGGCGTACGTGTATGTGCCGCTCAACGGCCGCGCACGTTGATCGATGCGGTCGATCCCCCAGGTGGCGCCGCTCTGCGTCGCGGTCGTCGACATCACGCCATCCTGCTCGATGTACGCCACATCGGGGTCGGCCTGCAGCGCGGCGACCGCGGCCGGCGAGAGGGTCGCCGCAAAGCCCTTGAGCGCACGATCGTACGCGAACTTGAGCTTCGCCGCGTGCTTCAGGGCTTTCTCGTCGGCCTTGCCAAGTGGGTCCGTCACTTCATCGCGGAAGACGACGATGTAATCGCCCTCGATCCCATCGGCGCCTTTGGAGTAGTACGGGGCCTGTGGGACGGCGAGTTGTTGGGGGGACACCGGGCCAGTGGACGAGGGACGGTCCGAGCACGCGGCGAGGGCCAGTGCCGCGAGCGCTGGTGCGAGTACACGCTTCATGTTGTGGATCCTCACGCTGTGCGGGCCCGCGCAGAGTGGCGGGTGGTGCGGGCCAGCAGTTTTCCGGGTCGCGGCACTCGGTCGTCATCGACGCGGGCGCGGGCGTGGGCCGGGCACGCGGCGCTGCAACCCCGCGATAGCGCAGATGCTACGATGCGCGCGACGTGCTGGCAAGCTGGCGCGCGGCGTCGCCTCAGTGCTCTTCGGGCCGCCCGAACAACAGCTCGACCTGCGACCGATGCTCGTCCGGAGCGATCACGTACACGTAGTCGCCCGCCTCCATCCGTACGTTCCCCGACGGTGCGATCAGCGCGCCGGCCCGTTCGATCATGCTGACCGCCGCGCCCTCGGGGAACGGGATCTGCGCCAGGGTCGCGCCGACGACGGCGAGGCTGTTCGAGACGAAGTAGGCCCGCAGCTGGTCGCCGGCGACGTGGCGCGCATCAATCTCGATCGTGGCGGTCGGCGGCGGGGGCGCTGACGACTCGACGCGCAGCAGCCGCGTCATCCAGGGCACCGTCGCGCCGGGCACGACCGCGCCGACGACGACGATGAAGAACACCAGGTCGAACAGATCGTGCGCGCCCGACACACCGGCCATCACGGGGATGGTGGCGAGCACGATCGGCACCGCGCCGCGGAGGCCGACCCAGCCGACGTAGGCCGAGTCGCGCCACCGGTACCGGAAGGGGGCGAGACAGAGCGTCGCCACGATCGGTCGCGCCACGAGGGCGAGAAAGAGCGCGAGCGCCAGTCCCGCGGGGGCCACCCTCCAGAGTCGCGACGGGACGATCAGGAGCCCGAGGAGCAGGAACATCAGCACCTGGCTGAGCCAGCCGAGCGCGTCGTGCACGCGCCGCACGCTCACCGCATGCGGAAGCGCGCCACTGCCGAGCACCATCCCGGTCACGTAGACCGCCAGGAAGCCGCTGCCGTGCAGGAGCGTCGTCACGCCGAACGACAGGCAGGCCAGCGCCAGGGTGAACGCCGGATACAACCCCGCGGCCGGCAGCCGGATGCGCAGCATCACCCATCGTCCCGCGCGCGCGACCGCGTAACCGGCTGCACCCCCGACGACCATCTCGATCACCACACCGCGCGCGACGGAGCCCGCGGAAACGGTGGCCCCCGCAAGGCTCGCGGTGAGCGCCGTCGCGAGGATGAAGGCCATCGGGTCATTGAGCCCCGATTCGACCTCGAGGGTGAGCCCGACGGCGCGTCGCAGCCGTGTACCGCTCGCGGTGAGCACCGAGAAGACGGCGGCCGCATCGGTCGACGAGACGATGGCGCCCAGCAGCAGCGCCAGCCCCCAGGACAATCCGGTGAGGTGGCCGACGACGGCCACCAGCGCCGCCGTCGCCGCCACACCAACCGTCGCGAGGGTGACGGCGGGTCCCAGCACGGTGCGCGCCGACGCGACCGGAGTGTTCAAGCCGCCGTCGAACAGGATGAAGCAGAGCGCTGTGGTGCCGACGCGGAAGGTGAAGGCGTAGTCCTCGAAGGCAATATGGCCGATCCCCTCGGAGCCGGCGAGCACGCCAACGGTCAGGAAAAGGAGCGCAACGGGTAGTCCGATGCGCGACGAGGCCCGGCTCAGCGCGACGCTCGCGGCCAGCAGCACGCCGAAGGCGGCGAGTATGGCGGCGGTGGCGGCAGGCTCGCTCCCGATCATCGACGGCCGCTCATCCACCTGCCTCGTCGCGCTCGTGCCGTTCGCGCGTGAGCCGCTCTCCTTCCGACAGGCGCCACGCGGCGATGCGTGCGTGGTCGCCCGACAGCAGTACCTCGGGCACGGTGTGTCCGCGGTACTCCGGGGGCCGCGTATAGCTCGGCGCCGACAGTCCGCGCGCCCAGAACGAATCGCCGAACGCGCTCTCGTGATCGCTCATCGCGCCCGGCAGCAGCCGCACCGTCGCATCGATCACCGCGAGGGCGGCCGGCTCCCCACCGGTCAGCACGAAGTCGCCAAGCGACAGCTCTTCGGTGGCGAGGTACTCGGCGACCCGCTGGTCGACGTCCTTGTAATGGCCGCAGAGGATCGTGAGCTCGTCGGCCGCGGCGAACCGCACCGCGTCACCCTGCGAGAAGCGGCGACCGCGGGCGCTCATGAGCACGATCGGCGCGCGCGCGCCCAGCGCCTCCACGGCCTCGAAGAAGGGACCCGGCTTCATCACCATCCCCGCCCCGCCGCCGTAGGGAGCATCGTCGACCGTGCGATGCCGGTCGTGCGTGTAGTCGCGCAGGTCGACCAGATGGTAGCTGACTGCACCGGCGGCCGCGGCCCGCGCCGGGATGCTGAGCCCCAGTGGAGCAAAGAACTCGGGAAAGATCGTGACGACGTTGATCCTCACGCCTCGATCACTCGATGAGACCTTCGGGGGGCGTCACGGCGATCACGCGCTCCTCCTTGTCCACCGACACCACGGTGCGATCGTTGTACGGCAGCATGATGGTCTCGCCGTCGCGAGGCGCCAGGCGTCGCACGTCGATCACGAGACCCTGCGGCAGCTCGTAGACCTCTTCGAGGATGCCGAGCGGTTCACCGTCCTCCAGCTCGACGCGCATCCCGACGAGGTCGTGGAGGTAGATCTGATCATCGGCGGGGGCGGGCACCTCGCCGGCTGGCAGAAGGAGGAAGCGGCCGCGCCAGAGCTCGGCCGCAGTACGGTCGGGAACCTCGGCGAAGCCGACGAGGAGACCTTCGTTGAACGGGCGCGCACGCTCCACGTGGAGCTCGAGCCGGTTGGGCGCGAGCTCGCCGTCGGCGGTACCGGCGAATACGCGACGGCCGGACGCGAAGATCGCATCCGGCGCGTCGGTGATCGTTTCCACGACGACTTCGCCGCGGATGCCGTGTGCCTTGCGGACCCGCCCGACGATGATGAACGCGGGCGACGTCATCGCGGCGCTGGCGCTAGGCTTCGGCCGCCCGGTCCCCGACGGGGACGGCGCTGGCCTGAAGCTTGGCGGCGAGACGCGTCTCGTGACGCTGCTTGAGCAGGCCCGCCTTGCGAAGGAGCGAGCGCACGGTGTCCGTGGGCTGCGCGCCGACGTTCATCCAGTAGTTCACGCGCTCGGCGTTGAGGTTGATCGCCTGCTCGCCCGTGCGGGGCTGATACTGGCCAACGATCTCGATGAACTTGCCATCGCGCGGGCTCTTGGAGTCGGCGACGACGATACGGTACATCGGGGACTTCTTCCGGCCCACGCGCCGGAGGCGAATCTTGACGGCCACGGAAAACTCCTGACTGAAGACTGAGACCTGCTCACGGGCTCATCGCGTACCTGGCGTTTCCAGGCCGCACCCGGCTCGTACCACGGCAAACCTGTGGGGAGTGGGAGGTGGGAGGTGACCGCTCGAGCGCTTCTACCTTCCACCTCCCACCT
>JBBQYZ010000122.1:0-7479 GCA_038208205.1 Gemmatimonadales bacterium
GCTGCGACTGGAGTTCGAGAGCTTCCTGGCCGCGGTGCGTGGCGAAGCGCCGGTGGCAGTCACCGGCGAGGCCGGACGTGAGGCGCTCGCCGTCGCCCTCCAGATCGTTCACGACATCGAGCGGGCCATGCCGGCGCTGCACCGCGACCTCCGAACGACGACCCGTGCGTGAGATCGTCTTCGTCGCCGGGGAAGCTTCCGGCGACCTGCACGCGGCAGGCGTAGCGCGCGCGCTCCTCGACCACGGCGCGCCCTACGCGCTTTGGGGCGTCGGGGGCAACGAGATGCGCGCCGCCGGCGTCGAGCTGATCGAGCACGCGGAGACGCTCGCGGTGATGGGCTTCGTCGAGGTGCTACGACACGTGCCGCGGCACTGGCGCCTGTTGCGCACGCTCGAGGCGCGCATCCGTAGCGGACGCGTGGCGCTCGTCGTGCTGATCGACTATCCGGGGTTCAACATGAAGGTCGCGCGCGCAGCGCGTGCAGCGGGCGTGCCGGTACTCTACTACATCACGCCACAGGTCTGGGCGTGGGGGCGGAAGCGGCTATTGGAGCTGTCGCTGACGGTGTCGAGGGCCGCGGTGATCCTGCCATTCGAGGAGGCATTGCTCCGCGCGCACGGGATCGACGCGGTGTTCGTGGGCCACCCGCTGCTGGATCGGGCCCGCGCGCTTCCCGATCGCCTCGCCGCGCGCGCCGCGATCGGCGTGGGGCCGGAGGACCGCCTGCTGGCGCTCTTCCCGGGAAGTCGGGCCCAGGAGATCGGCCGTCATCTCGACGCGTTCGTCGCTACCGCTCGCGAACTGCAACGTCGCGATCCGACGCTGCGGGTCGTCGTCGGCGCAGCGCCCCACGTGCGCATCCCGCTCGCGCGCTGCCCGTATCCCCTCGTGCGAGCGGCCTCGTTCTCGGTGCTGCGCGCCGCTGACGCCGCGTTGTGCAAGAGCGGAACGACCACGCTCGAGGCGGCCGTCGCGCTCTGCCCGCTCGTCGTGGCCTACCGCACGAGCACGATCACCTACGCTGCGGCTCGACGGCTGGTGAAGATCCCCCACATCGGCCTCGTCAACGTGGTCGCCGGACGCGAGGTGGCCCCGGAGTTCGTGCAGGATGCGCTCGTACCTTCTCGCGTGGCCGACGCGCTCACCCCGCTGCTCGATCGTGAGAGCCCCGTGCGCGCTGCGATGATCGAGCAGCTCGCGCTCGTCCGCGCGACGCTCGGCGAGACGGGCGCTGCGCAGCGCGTCGCCATCATGGCGCGGGCGATGGCCGACGCGGCGCCTGGCGAATCGGCGCGATGAGCGACGACCGGCGCGTCCGGTGGGTCGTCCGGCTCGGGGCGATGCTGATTCGCCTGCTCGCCACCACGTGGAGAATGGAGACCGTGAACGGGGCGCCCCTCACCGAGGCGCGGCGATCCGGAACGCGTGTCATCTTCGCGCTGTGGCACGGGGAGCTGCTGCCCCTGCTCTGGCATCAACGCGGCGAGAATGTGGCGATCATGATCAGCGAGCATCGCGACGGCGAGATCGTGGCGCGGATCGCCGAATCGCTCGGGTACGCCACCGTGCGTGGCTCCAGCTCACGCGGCGGCAGCAGAGCGCTGATCGGCCTGATGCGTGAAATCGACGCGGGACGCGACGGCGCGATCACCCCCGACGGACCGCGCGGGCCAGCGCGGGTGTTCGCGCCCGGCGCGGCCGTGGCGGCGCAGCGGACCGGCGCGCTCATCGCTCCCATCCGCGCCGCGGCCTCGAGTGCCTGGCGGCTCAAGAGCTGGGACCGGTTTCTCATCCCGAAGCCGTTCGCGCGGGTCCGTGTCACCTTTGGCGAGCTCACGGGAGTGAGCGCCGCGAGTCCACGAGCGGCGGCCGAGCATGCGGCTCGGCTGCAGGCGATCCTGGATGCGGTGCCGGGCTCCTGACGTGTCACTCATCGATCGACTCTGGTACGGCGACGGGGCCGCCGACATCGCTGGTCGAGCATTGCTCGCGCCTGTCACGTGGATCCTTGGCGCGGCCACCGCATCGCGCAATGCCCTCTATGACGCGGGCGTGCTCCGCGAGCGCCGCTCCGCGCTGCCGGCACTGAGCGTCGGAAACCTCAGCGTCGGCGGGACGGGCAAGACGCCCGTCTCGGCGTGGGCGGCGCAGCAGCTACGCGCTGCGGGCGCACGGCCCGCCGTCGTGCTTCGCGGCTACGGTGGCGACGAGCCCCTCGTGCACGCCAGGCTCAATCCAGACGTCACCGTGATCGCCGACGGCGACCGGGTGCGGGGTGTCGAGTTGGCGCGCGTGCGGGGCGCGGACTGCGTGATCCTCGACGACGCCTTCCAGCACCGGCGGATCGCCCGGGTAGCGGACTGGGTGCTGGTATCAGCCGAACAGTGGCGACGTCAGTCACGCACCCTTCCGTCCGGGCCACTGCGAGAGCCGGTCGCCTCCCTGGCTCGCGCCGACATTCTACTGGTGACACGGAAGACCGCCTCGCTCGGACTGGCGCAGGAGATCGCCGATCGACTGTCCGGTCGTTTATCGGGCGGCGCGTCCGCCGCGGCCGTCGTCCATCTCGCACCCGATGCCCTCGTCGACACCGCGTCGACCGACCGGCATCAGCTCTCGTACCTGGCGGGACGGTCTGTCGTCGCCGTGGCGGCGGTCGGGCTGCCCCTCGAGTTCGTCCGTCAGCTCGAGGCGGCCGGCGCGCGCGTGACCCCCGTCGCGTATCGCGATCATCACCGGTTCTCGGCTGCCGACGTCCAACGGATCGTGCGCCTAGCGAAGGGTCGGGATGGCGTCGTCTGCACGCTGAAGGACGCGGTGAAGCTCGCTCCCCTCTGGGCTCCCGCGACAGCGCCCCTGTGGTATGTTTCGCAGCGTGCCGTGGTCGAGCGCGGGAGTGCCGCGCTGGCCGCCTCACTCGCGCTCGTTCTCACGGCACGCTCGGGCGTGTCCCCAACCGCCGGCTCTGCCGGCCCGAGTTCTCCAGGACATGGCCACCGATCTTCGACTGCCGACTGATAGAATCGTGATGCCGGACAAGGACCGCTTCCTCAATGAGGAAAATCCTTTCGAGGCGATGATGAGTCGCTTCGACCGGGCCGCCCAGCTGCTCGATCTGGAGCCGGGATTGTACAAGGTGCTCCGTCACCCCGAAAAGCAGATCATCGTGTCCGTGCCGGTGATGATGGACAACGGCGAAGTCGAGGTCTACACCGGTTACCGGGTGCTGTACAATACGTCACGCGGGCCGGCCAAGGGCGGGATCCGCTTCGACATGCAGGTCAACCTCGACGAGGTGAAGGCGCTGGCCGCCTGGATGACCTGGAAGTGCGCGGTCGTCAACCTGCCATTCGGCGGGGCCAAGGGCGGGGTGATCTGTGACCCGCTCAAGATGAGCGTCGGTGAGCTCGAGCGACTCACGCGCCGCTACACCGCCTCCATCATCCATACCCTCGGGCCGGACTCCGACGTGCCCGCCCCCGATGTCAACACGAACGAGCGCGTGATGGCGTGGATCATGGATACGTATTCCATGCACCATCGCCACACCGTGACCGCCGTCGTTACCGGCAAGCCGATCGAGATGGGTGGCTCGCTCGGCCGACGCGAGGCGACGGGGCGCGGCTGCATGATCGTCACGTTGCAGGCGCTGAAGCATCTGGGCATGACCGTCGCCGGGACGACCGTTGCGGTGCAGGGGTTCGGCAATGTGGGATCGATCGCGGCGGAGCTGCTGGTGAAGCAGGGTTGCAAGATCCGCGGGATCAGCGACCGCACGGGAGCGTACTGGAACAAGAGCGGCATCGACGTCGATGCCGCGGTCAAGCACGTGCGTCAGCACAGGACGCTCGAGGGTTTCAGCGGCGGCGAGCAGATCACGAACGAGGAGCTGCTGACCTCGGAGGTGGACGTGCTACTCCCGGCGGCGCTGGAGAACGTGATCACCAGCAAGAACGCCAAGAAGATCCAGGCGAAGATCATCTGCGAAGGCGCCAACGGTCCAACCACGGCTGGTGCCGATTCGATCCTCGACGAGAAGGAGATCTTCGTCATCCCGGACATCCTCGCCAATGCCGGCGGAGTGACCGTCTCCTACTTCGAGTGGGTGCAGGACCGCGGGGGCTACTTCTGGTCCGAGGAGTCGGTGAACGACCGACTCACCGACATCATGACTCGCAGCTTTGCGGACGTGCTCAAGCTGTCGATGCAGCACAAGGTGAACATGCGCACCGCCGCGTACATGCTCTCCATCAGCCGAGTGGCCACCGTGCACCGGCTGCGCGGCATCTACGCCTAGTCGGGCGTGCGACTCGTGGTCGCGGTCGTGGGCAAGCCTCGCGATCGGCACCTCGCGTCGGCGATCGACGAGTACGAGACTCGAGCGGCGCGGTACTGGCCGTTCGAGGTGATCGAGGTCCGCGAGGCGTCGGCGCGCGGCGTTCCACCCGCCGACGTGCGCAGCCGCGAAGGAACGCGACTCCTGGAACGCATCCCTGTGGGCGCGAGCCTGATCGCGTGCGACGAACGCGGAGACCGGCTCACGTCGCCGCTGTTCGCGACGATGATCGCCAGCGCGCGCGACCAGGCGCGCGACCTGGCGTTCGTGATCGGCGGAGCGTTCGGGCTGCCGGAGGTCGTGCGCGAGGGCGCCTCGCGGCTCATCCAGCTGGCACCGTGGACCCTTCCCCACGAGCTGGCCCGGCTCGTCCTCGCCGAACAGCTGTACCGCGCGGGCACCATCGCGCGTGGGGAGCCGTACCACAAGTGACTGCCGCGCGGCACGCCCCGGCGCCGGCACCAGAGAGCGATTGGTTCGAGGACTGGTTCGGCGAGGAGTACCTCGCGCTGTACGAACATCGCGACCACCGGGAGGCGCGCGACGTCGTCAGTTTGATCGCCGCCCACGCCGATGACCTGGCGGACGTGCTGGTACTCGACCTGGCGTGTGGCGCGGGACGCCACCAACGCATGTTGTGCGAGCGGGGATGGTGGACGATCGGACTGGACCTCTCGCCATCGCTGCTGCGCGCTGCGCGTGGCGAGGACCGTGGCGCGCCGCTGGTACGTGCCGACATGCGCGAGCTGCCATTTGCCACGGGAAGCTTCGGACTCGTAGTCAACCTGTTCACGAGCTTCGGCTACTTCCGCGACGACGCGCAGCACCGGCGCGTGCTCGCGGAAGTTGCACGCGTCGTGCGGACCGGCGGCTGGTTCATGCTCGACTACCTTCACGCTGACCACGTCCGCCGCACCCTTGTCCCGCGCGATGAGCGCACCGTCGGCACGCTGACGGTAGAGCAGGAGCGAGAGATCAGCGCCGACGGTCGCTACGTTCGCAAGACGATCACGATCGGCGAGCTCGGACGCACCTTCGTGGAACGCGTGAGGCTATTCGAGCCCGACGAGCTGCGTGCACTGTGCACCGGGGTCGGCTTCGCGATCGTCGCGGTGTTCGGGGACTATGCCGGCGGTTCGCTGCTGCCTTCATCGCCCCGCACGATCCTGCTGGCGCGCCGACAGTGAGCGACGTGCGCATTGTCACGGAGCCGCTCGGAGGATCGCGCCTCTCACGACTGCTTCAGGAGGGACGCGCGCCCGCGCACTGGATGCTCGCCGCGCCTCACACCACGGGCGACTGGCGCGCACGCGCCGCCGCGCGCGCGGCGGAGGGGAACTGGGACGCACGATGGACGGCTCTGGAGCCAGCGCTGGCCGCCACGGGTGAGGCCGCACGACGGCTGGACGCCGTCCGCCGCGGAAACGGCGTGGTGGTCACCACGGGCCAGCAGCCTGGGCTCTTCGGCGGCCCGGTGTACACCTGGAGCAAGGCGATGAGCGCATTGGCGCTCGCTGACTCCTTGCAGTCCCGTATCGGTCGGCCGACCGCAACCGTGTTCTGGGCCGCGACGGATGACGCGGACTTCGTCGAAGCGGCGTCCACCGTCATCGCCGGAGTCGGCGGCCTCGAGGTGCTGCGCGCAACGCTGGCGCCGGACCCCGGTACTCCAATGTCGCTCGCGCCGCTCGGCGACTTGGCTGCGGAGCTGGCCGTGATCGCCGAGGCGAGTGGCAGCGCCGCCGACCCGCGGCCGTTGGCCGCCCTGGTCTCCTCGTACGGCGATCCGACGCGCTCTGCTGGGGAGGCGTTCGTGCTCCTCCTCCGGCAGCTGCTCGCCCCACTCGGCATCGCGGTACTCGACGGATCTCACCCGGCTGTCCGGGCAGTCGGGGCCGGAATCATCGCTCGCGCCCTCGCCGGTGCCGCCGAGGTCGAGCGCGCGCTCGCGGCCCGCACGGCAGAGATCGTACGCGCCGGTGAGGCTCCGCAGGTGCAGGACGTCGCCGGGTTGTCGCTCGTCTTCGCGCGCGAGGGAAGCGTCCGACGGCGCGTCGCGGTGGGCGACGTTCCGGGTGCGGACGCCATACTCACGCCCAACGTGCTCCTGCGGCCCATCCTCGAGTACGCGGTCCTCCCCACGGTGGCCTACGTCGGCGGACCCGGAGAGGTCGCCTACTTCGCGCAGGTCGCCCCCGTGGCCGAGACACTGGAGGTACCCTGTCCGGTCGTGGTGCCGCGCTGGTCGTGTACGCTGATCGAGCCGCACGTCCAACGGCTGTTGGACAGGTACGGCGTCATGCCTGCCGACCTCGTGGCGCCGAACGCGCTCGAGGGACGGCTTGCCCGCGCCGCCATGAGTGACGCGACGGCATCGGCGCTCGCGCGGCTCCGGGCGGCGATCGCCGCGCTTCCGCACCTGCTCGAGGCCGAGAGCGGTCCGCTCGGACTGGAGGCGGCGGTGCAGGGGGCGTCGCAATCACTCCAGCACAGGGTCGACCGACTGGAGCGGCGTCTTGCCGCGGCGGTCAAGCGGCGCGAGTCGAAGCAGATGCGTGACGTCATCACTCTGCGTGGTGCGCTGTTCCCGAAGGGAGTCCGCCAGGAGCGACTGCTCAATCCGGTCCCACTGTTCGCGCGACATGGCCTCGTGTTGCTCGATGAGATGCGTGAGGCCGCTCGGGTGTACGCGGACGCGGTCACCGGTTCGCAGGCGGCGATGCCGGGAGCGACGGCCGGCGGCTGATCGTGGTGGCTGACTTCATCGACACCCGGCAGCGCCGGCCTGCATGCCGATCGCTGTCGCGGTGAACGCTGGCATCCCCGGCGGGGTATAATTGAACATGGACGTCCCCGCTGCGATCCTGGACAAAGTTCCGCATCTGCCCGAGTCGCCCGGCGTCTACCTGTGGAAGGACGCCGACGGAAAGGTGCTGTACGTGGGCAAAGCCAAGCGCCTTCGCTCGCGCGTGCGCAGCTACGTCGCCGGCGACCACCGCGAGAGCGCCAAGACGCGACACCTGATGCTGCAGGCGCGGGCGCTCGACACGATTGTGGTGCCCACCGAGGCGCATGCGCTCATCCTCGAAGCCAATTTGATCAAGGACCCTGGCCTAGTGGACCTTCAAACCGGATTTGACA
>JBBQYZ010000123.1:0-7441 GCA_038208205.1 Gemmatimonadales bacterium
CCCGTTGCCGCAGCGCACCGAGGAGCTGGAGCTGCGTGGTCATCTTCCCGATGTTGCAGTCGGTGCCGACGGTGAGCACCACCGTCGCATCCACGTCGCGCACTCGGCCGTTGGCGACGTCGAGCTTCGCGGGCGGACGGCGCAGATCGTGGATCGTCACCCCCTTCTCGCGCGCGAGCGCGGCGAGCTCCGGAATGTCGCTGACGAAGCTGTGCAGCCCACTCCAGATCTCGAGCCCACTCTCGATGGCGCGGGCGAGAAGCCGCACCCAAGTCACGGGAAGCTGCCCCCCGGGCGGCGCGATGCCGATCAGCAGCGCGTTGGGTCGGCGTGCGACTCCCTCTTCCAGTGAGGCGACGACGGGGATGTCGCCGCCGAAGCCGAGCACCTGCTGCGCCGTCAGACCCGCCCGGCTCGCGTCCAGGACACCGACGACGCGCTCAGGGGTGTAGCGGATGCAGGCGTTCGCGGTCTTGGAGGTCTCGGGTCCGAACAGGCCGTCGGCCAAGATCAGGTAGCGCAGGTCGCGGGACATGCGTCGGGCGGGGCGGGCGGGATAGTGGAGTGCGGCGGCGGACGCGGCGCAATCTAAATGGGAGCCGTGATCGTGCGGCGCTCGATCATCGAGATGACGTCGACGAAGCCGGCGGGCACGAGCACGCCGCCTTCCGAGGCCGGCAGCCGCAGGAGGAGCGGTCGCTCTCGCGTGGTCCGCCGGAAGCCCTGCCCTTCGTAGATGCGGGTAAGCAGAATGCGGCGTACGATGACCATGATCACCGCGAGGCCTGGCACGGCAACGAGCAGTCCGAGGGGCCCCAACAGCTTCCCGACGATGAGCACGAAGACGATGGTCAGCACCGGCGGCAGGTCGACCTGACGGGACATGATGTACGGCGAGACCAGGTTGCCTTCGACCAGGTGCACGAAGACGCCGAGGCCGATCACCCACAGGGCGCGCGAGCCGCCATCGGGGCCCGTCAGCACGAACAGGGCGGGAAGCGTCGTGGCGAGCAGCGTCCCGAAGAAGGGAACGATGGTGGCGAGGCCGGTGAAGACCCCGAAGGTCACGTAGTACGGCACGCCGAGGAAGTACAACCCGACGGCCGTGAGCGTGCCCAGAAAAGTCATCGTCAGCAGGAGGCCGACGATGTAGGCGCGCAACGACCCGGCGCAGTCGCCCAGCACGTCGCGCACGAGGTCCCGGTGGATGGGCGGGAACAGCGCGATGAGCCACTCCCGGTACAGCGCGGGATGCAGCGCGAGGTACAGCGCCATCACGACGACCGAGAAGATGCTCACCAGCGCCTCGACGATGCCGAGCACCTTGGGGACGAGGTTCCCGAACTGCCCGGCGACCTGATCATACACGGCGAGCAGCAGCCTGTGTTGCCCTGGCGTGTACACCGACTTGAGCGCCGGCACGCGATCGGCCAGCCGATCGATCGCTGTTTCCCAGCCGGAGATGTATGCGGGCAGCACCTTGACCAGCTCCTGCGTCTGCGCGAGCAGCGGCGGCACCAGGACCCAGAGCAGGAGCGCGACACCGCCGAATGTCACGATGATCGCGCCCAGGAAGGCCAACCCCTCGGGCAAGTGCCCGCGCCGGTGCAGCACGCCGGCGAGCGCCCCGATGCACAGTGAGAGCAGGATGCCGAGGAAGAGGAGGAGGAACACCTCCGCCACCCGACCGGCGAGCCACAGAAACAGGAAGGTGAAGACGGTGGCGGTGAGGATCGGGGCGAACTTGAACTTCTTCGCGGACTGGCCTCCGCTCACCGCTTCCTCTCGTCGCCGGAGCGCTCGATCTCGGCGGCGACCGTCTCTTCGTTCCGTTCCCCCGTGCCGATGGCCTTGTTCATCGTGGTCCCACCGGCGGGAAGCATCCCCATCTTCTGCTTGAGCGCCAGCAGCTGGCTGTCGACGGATACCGTGCCGGCGCCCTTCTCCAGCTGCTTGAAGTCGCGCTGCAGGGTGTCTCCGCTGAACTCCTCGTCGATCTGGGCCGATGCGGCGATCTGCCGCTCATTGGTCTCGATGCGCTCCTCCATCCGGGCGAACGCCTCGAAGGCGCTCTTCTCGGACAGCGACGACATCGTCTCGGCGATGCGTTGCTGGGCCTGGGCGCGGCGCTGGCGGGCGACGAGCAGGTTCTTCTTGCGCTTTGCCTCCTCGATCTTGTCGTTGAGGTCGCGCAGCTGGTTCTTGAGCTTGTCCGTCTCGACCTTGTGCGATTGCCAGGTCTGCTCGAGCTGCTGGCCGTGCGAGAGGTGCTCACCGTGGCGCACCAGCGCCTGCTTGGCCATGTCGTCGCGCCCTTCCTGCACGGCGAGCATCGCGCGGCGCTCCCAATCCTGCGCCTGCTTGTACTCGGCGTCCGCCTGGTCGCGGAGACGCTTCTCGTCGGCGATCGCCGAAGCAACCTGCTGCTTGGCCTTCACGAGCTGGCCGCGCATGTCGACGAGAATCTGCGTCAGCATCTTCTCCGGGTCTTCGGCCCGGGAGATGAGATCGTTGATGTTGGAGCTGAACAGCGCGGAAAGTCGGTCGAAGATGCCCATGGGATCAGCGTGCCTCGCGGTACGAGCCGAGCTCGCGCAGGTGCGACGCGAGCGCGAGCGTCATGCTCTCGTAGCTCGCGAGGAATTCTTCGAAGTCCAGCGCCGAGAGCTCGAGCGCTTCCGTCAGGACGATCTGCTCGTCCTGAATGCCGTACGACCCGTGAAGCAGGTCGCTGGCGTTGAGCTCGAGAAGCCGGCGGGTGAGTGTCGCGGTCTGCGCCCCATTCGTGGGCAGCGTCATGACGTCCACGCGCAGCAGCAGCACGGGAGGCGAAAAGTTCACCGCGACCGAGAGGTCGCTGTCCGGGTTCGGACGCACGATCCAGAAGCCCGGCTCGACCTCCGAATAGGTCGCGCCGGTGGAGGCGAGTCGGACGAGAAAGCTCTCGATGTCGTCTTTGTTGAGCATCGGTTGACCTGGCGAGCTGGTTGTCCCGTCGTACGGGAAGGGCGCGGGATCCGTTTCAGTCTTCCCTGCCGCGGACAAGGTACGGGGATGCGACGGACCGGGGAAGCCGACGCGCGGTGCACGCCGCGTTCGGGCAGGCTGCTTGACACGGTCCCGGCAGCGGGTATTGTGGTCGCGCGTGCCGCTCGAGTCGCGGCGGCGCCAGCATCTTTCCCGCGAGGACAGCCAATGCGTACGATGCAGGCTCACCGGTACGTGATCCACCGTGCCCTCCGGCGCGAGAGCGTTCTGACGGCGGCCCTGCTCCTGTGCGCGGGCAGCGTCCAGAGCCGGGCCCAGACGGGTACGGTGACGGGGCGCGTGACCGGGCAGGCCGACCGGCCACTGGCCGACGCCCAGGTGCAGCTCGTCGGCACGCGGCTCGGGGCACGGGTCGGCGAGAACGGGCGCTACACGCTCACCAACGTTCCCGCGGGACCACATCGACTGCGCGCGCTGTTTCTGGGGCATCGTCCGGTGGAGGCAGCGGTGCTCGTGAGTGCGGGCCAGACGACGACGCAGGATTTCGCGATGCGGGTCGAGGCGGTGAGCCTCGATGCGCTGGTCGTCACGGGCACGGCGGGTGCGGCCCGGCAGCGCGAGGTTGGAAATAGCGTCGCGCAGATCGACATGTCCAGGGTCCAGCAACCGTCGGCGAACGTGGGAGAGCTGTTGCAGGGGCGCGCACCAGGCATGACCGTGATGCCGAGTTCGGCCTCCGCGGGCAGCGGCTCGATGATCCGGCTGCGCGGCAACGTCAGCGTCGCCATGAGCAATCAGCCGCTGATCTACGTGGATGGCGTGCGCCTTCGCAGCGACGGCTACGCCAAGAATGTCCCGCCCACCGGGTCGGACCTGCGCGGCGGCAATGATGTCGCGAGCCCGCTGAACGACATCAACCCGGCCGACATCGAACGCGTGGAGATCATCAAGGGCGCCGCGGCGGCGACGTTGTATGGCACCGAGGCCGCGGCGGGAGTGATCCAGATCTTCACCCGCCACGGCCAGGCTGGGCGCCCAGCCTGGACCTTCGAGTCGGACCAGGGCTTCGTGCATGCACTCAAGTTCGGCCCGGATCCCGAGCACGCGCCGCCGAGCGACACGATTCCGAAGCTGTACCGAGACAGCTTCCCCGATCGATTCAGCGGACTTCCCGAGCGAGGGATCTCGCGCGCTGGTGGCACGTCCAGCTACCTGTTCATCGACCCGTGGCTCCGCAACGGCTACCGGGCGCGCTACTCGCTGTCGGTGGGCGGCGGCGGCGAGGCGTTGCGGTATTTCGTCTCCGGCTCGGCGAGCGACGAGGACGGTGTGCTGCCGAACGACAACGAGGCGCGCAAGGTGATTCGCGGCAACTTCTCTTTCACGCCGGTCACCAACATGCTCCTCAACTGGAACATGGCGTACACGAAGGACCAGATCTCCAATACGGCCGCCGGCAACAACGCGCACGGGCTCACCCTGAACGCCTTCCGCCGCGACCGGAACTACGCGTCGAACGATCGCCCGGAGGTGGTCGCGCAGGTGCTCAATCAGGACATCACGAGCGAGATCGACCATCTCATCGCCGGCGGCACCGGGACCTGGTCTCCCACAACCAACCTCACCAACCGCTTCACGGCCGGCTACGACCTGGCGCAGATCGAGAATCGGAATCTCCGGCCGTTCGGGTTCATCCTCGCGCCGACCGGGATCATCTCGAGCAGCAAGAACGAGTACCAGACGCTCACCTTCGATTATTCCGGCAACTACCTGCACACGCTGCGGCCCGATCTCCGGGCGACGCTGTCGTGGGGAGGGCAGAGCGTCACGGCCGACGTGCGCACCACCTCGGCCTACGGGGAGAACTTTCCGGGCCCCGGCAACCCGACAGTCTCGAGCGGCGGCACCACGCTGGGCTTCGAGGACCGGCAGCGCGTCATCAATGCGGGCCTGTTCGGTCAGGGGATGCTCGATCTCAAGAACCGTTACTTCCTCACCGTGGGCGCTCGGGTGGACGGCAACAGCGCGTTCGGTTCGGCCCTCGGTCTCACGACCTATCCCAAGGTGAGCCTCTCGTGGGTCGCCTCGGACGAGAGCTTCTGGCCGTCATGGAGCCAGACGATGAAGTTTCGCGCCGCATGGGGGGCGTCCGGCCGCGCGCCGGGTGCGTTCGACGCGGTGCGCACCTACGATCCCGTGGGGTGGGGAGGACAACCGGCGTTCTTTCCGCGCAACGTCGGCAACGCGAACCTCGGTCCCGAGCGCACCACCGAGTTCGAGGCCGGTTTCGACGCGTCCTTCCTCGACGGCCGGTTCACCACCGAGCTCACCGCCTACAAGCGCGACATCCGGGATGCGCTGTTCAACGTGCGGCAGGTCCCCACGCTCGGCTTCCTGAACTCGCAACTGTCGAACGTCGGCGCGATGAAGAGCAACGGGCTGGAAGTGGCCGCGACCGCGACGCTGCTGCGTCGGCGGGAGTTCGAGTGGACGGTCGGCGGCTCACTCTACACGAACCGCACGACGGTGACCTCGCTCGGTGGGGCGGCCGATTTCTCGATCGGCAACTTCGGCTGGATCATGCAGGGCCAGCCCGTTCCGATGATCCGCACGGACTTCTGCGTACAGAACAGGGACGAGCAGGCGGCGCCGATCATCATCTCGCCCACGGCGGCCAACCCGAATGCCTGCAACGCGGGTCCCAACCTGCCGACGCACACCTACGGCGTGAGCACCGGGCTCGATCTTCCCTTTGGCGTCAGCCTCCGCGCGCGAGGCGAGTACCTGGGGGGACACTACATGTACGACGGGGCCGCGTTCAACGCGGTCCAGCGTTCGGTCCGGTGGCCCGGCTGCTACGACTTCTACACGCTGCAGGAGACCGGCCGGCTCGCCGAGGCCACCGCGCTCAGCCGGGCGCGGTGCACGGTGTCCACCACGCGGGCCGACTACTTCATCTATCCGGCGGACTTCTTCAAGCTCCGGGAAGTGTCGCTCGGCATCCCGCTGCCGTCGCGCTACGTGCGCGGTGCGACGTCCGCGCGCCTCACGCTGGCCGGCCACAACATCTGGAAATGGGTGAACGACGAGTTTCCGGTGTTCGATCCGGAAACCGGCAACAACGGCGGCTTCGACTCACGCGTGCGCTCCATTCTCGAGCACGTGCCGCCGCCGGCCGCCTACACCGCATCGCTGCGCCTCACCTTTTAAGCGGCACCATGCGTACTCCACGAGCCTACCGAGGATTCCTCATGCATGACGTCCTTCGCGCGTATTCCGTCATGCCCCTGCTTCTGATGGCACTGTTGGGCTGCGACACGAACGTCAGCAACCCGGGGCCGGTGCAGGACGAGTTTCTCGCCGACCGTGCCGCCGCGCCGGCGACGGTGAATGGCGCCGGCCGCGCCCTCGCGAGCGGCATCAACTGGGTGGGGTACACCGGCGCCGCGGTGGCGCGCGAGATCCATCCCGCGGGCTCCACGGGAAGCTTCGGCATCACCAACCTGTGGCAGAAC
The DNA here is from genome assembly GCA_038208205.1 of Gemmatimonadales bacterium. Taxonomy (GTDB): domain Bacteria; phylum Gemmatimonadota; class Gemmatimonadetes; order Gemmatimonadales; family Gemmatimonadaceae; genus AG11. The sequence continues at coordinate 6,504 of JBBQYZ010000123.1, forward strand.
GGCGCGCTCAGTGCAGACGACGCCGATCTGGACACGCACTGGGAGCAGGCGCAGCGCGCGAGATGGCTGGCCGAGGAGGCCGTGCGTCGTCTCCTCGCGGCGCAGGCGCCGCCGCCCGGCAGCACGCAGACGCTTGCGCAGTACAACGCCCTGCTCCAACTCGCGTACCTCTACGCGGGCTTCGCCAACCGCGTGCTCGGCGAGAACATGTGCGCTGCAGTGTTCGATGGCGGACCGGCGCAGCCGAACAAGGACTACTTCACGCGGGCAGAAGACCACTTCACGAAGGCGATCGCCGTCACGGGCGGAACGCCCGCCACCGCGGCGACCCAGCTGGCCGCGGCCTATGCCGGTCGCGCCGCGGTCCGCGTGTACCTCGACAACTGGACCGGTGCCGTCGCCGACGCCGCGCAAGTCCCGATCGGCTTCGTCTACAACATCCCCTTCTTCAACCTCGGCGACGATGCGCAGCGCAACCGCATCGCCTGGTCGATCGGGAACACGCCCTACCGGGCACACACCGAGTGGAGCACCTGGTACTACGACTACAGCGTCGCGACGAAGGATCCTCGCGTGCCCATCACCATCACGACGCTGCTCGGCGACGCCGCCATCGAGTGCTGCGGACGGGTCCCATTCTATCCAGAAGCGAAACACAACACCTCCGCGTCTCCCATCCGGCTGGCGAGTGGGCGGGAGATGCGCCTGATCGAGGCGGAGGCGAAGCTGCGAGCCGGCGACGTCGCGGGCGGAATGGCATCGATCAACCAGGTGCGCACCGCCGCCGCGGCGGGGACGATCACGGCCATGGATCTCACCGACGCGTGGCGACTGCTCAAGCGCGAGCGCGGGATCGAGCTCTGGCTCGAGGCGAGACGCCTCGGCGACATGCGGCGCTGGAAGGAGGCCAGCACTCCGGGGGCACTCGATCCGCTCGA
>JBBQYZ010000124.1:0-7428 GCA_038208205.1 Gemmatimonadales bacterium
AGAGGTAGAAGTAGTCTCGGTCGCGCACCTCTCGATTCACCCCCGAAAGATCGGGATCCTGCGACGCGCCGTACTTGAAGTTGAGATAGTAGATGAGCACGAGCGTCATCGTGAACATCAACGAGCCGAAGTACCAGAAGCTTCGTCGGTCTCGTTGCCAGTGGACGTAGCCGCCAAGCAGCCCGAGCACGAGGAAGAGCGACGCGAGAATACTCTGCGCGATCGGGTGCTCGTAGTGTGCGTCGCGCAGCCACTGCCACTTGAAGTACAACCACCACATGCCAAGCTGCGCCGAGAGCGGCGCCTGCCGCTCGCTCAGCTCGGGCTTGCCGTACTGGCCGCGGTTGAAGTTGTACATGAACGCGTCGTACGTGCCCTGGCTGAAGGTGCACGACGCCGTGAGCTCGGTGCGGCAGGCGGTGGGCTCACCCTCGTTCAGCGCCGGGAAGTGCGCGGCGCGAATCGGCTGCATCGCGAACGGCGTGATGCCGAGCACCAGCGCTCCGAAGCAGGCGAGCAGGAGCTTCCAGCGGAGCACGGTGCGCGGCCGCACCACCAGCACGGCGAGACCCACCGCGGGAGCGGCGAGCATGCCGGCCATGTGGTTGGCGTAGCCCAGGCCAATGAGATAGGCGACGAGCACCAGAATGCGGTCAGGCTTGCGACCATCGGGCTGATCGCACCAGCGCACCATCAGCCAGCTTATCACCGCGATCCCGAGCAGGCTCACGGTGTACACCTTTTCGTTGACGACGCTCTGGTTCCAGACCGTGAAGGCCGTCGCACCGATCAACGCGGCCAGGACGCCGCCGAGGATGCGCTGCCACCGCTCGGCGAACCAGCCGACGAGCACGCGTTCCGTGATGAGAAACCACATCCCGGCCGACACGGCGCTGCTGATCGCCGCGAGGACGTTGATGCGCACGGCGATCGACGACGCGATCGGCAGGATGGCGAACACCCGCCCGATGAGGACGAACAGCGGGTTGCCGGGCGGATGCGGAAGACCGAGGACGGTGGCCGCGGTGATGTACTCGCTCGTGTCCCACATCGCCGTCGAGGGCGCGAGGGTGAGCAGGTAGAGCACGAAGACGGCGGCGGTCGTGATGGCGGCCGCCAGGTAAGACGGGCGATAGTCGAGCTCGGACGGTTGCGACGTCGTCGCCATGTACTCTCGGGGGTGTCGGATAGCAGACGCCCCGCGGAAGCGGGGCGGGACGCAGCGTGGAAAGATGGTTGTGGTGGCCCCTCTGGAACAGGCCCGCGGCGGTCCCGCCCCTCACGCGCTACGGGCGGCGCGCCCGGCTGATCGAATCGCGCATCCGGGCGCTGTCCGCAGCCGTCATCGTTCCCATGGTGCCGCTCATGCTGCCGGTGGCACCCGCTGTGCCGCTGGCCGAGCCGGATCCAGTGGTGCCCGCGGTGCCGGTCCCGCCCATGGCGCCACCAGCCGTTCCACCCGTCGCGGCCGCGTCCGTCGAGCCGGCCATCCCGCTGCCGGCCGCGCCGCCCGTTCCTGCTGCGCCGACATCGCCGCCGCTCGTTCCACCGGCGCCGCTTCCACTGTCCCGGTTGCCGCCGCTGCAGGCGCCGACCGCGACGAGCGCGACGAAGGCCGTCACTGCCGTGATCACTTTGGTGCGCATCGAGTCTCTCCTGGCTTGCCCGTGATGTGTCGGTGCGAGGCGCACCGCGAGTAAAACACGGGGCGCAAAGGGTGCGCCACTGCCGTGCACGCGCCTCTAATGCCGAAAGAACCGGACCCCGGTGAACACCATGGCGATGCCGTGCTCGTCCGCCGCGGCGATCACCTCCGCATCCCGAACCGATCCACCCGGCTGTACGATGGCGCGAACGCCGGCGTCGGCCGCCTGGTCCACCCCGTCCCGGAATGGGAAGAAGGCGTCCGACCCGAGCGCCGCTCCCGTCGTGGCGTGACCCGACGTCGCTGCCTTGTGCACGGCCATGAACGCGGCATCCACCCGCGACATCTGTCCGGCGCCGATGCCGATCGTTGCGCCGTCGCGCGCGAGAAGGATGGCGTTGGACTTGACGCTCGCCACCGCGCGCCAGGCGAACAACAGGTCGCCATGCTCCTCGTCGGTGGGCTGACGCTGCGACACGACCTTCCACGCCGTGTCGTCGATGACGGCCGGCGGTCGCTCCTGGACGAGCAGCCCTCCCCGCACGCGCTTGTAATCGAGCGCGCCCAGCGCCCATCGCGCGCGACCCTCCAGCACGCGCAGATTCTTCTTCCGGCCAAGTACTTCCAGTGCGTGCGGGCTGAACGATGGCGCAACGACGCACTCCACGAACAGCCCGGACAACGCCTCGGCGGTCTCGTCGTCTACCGGCACGCTGAATGAGATCACGGAGCCGAATGCCGAGACCGGGTCGCAGGCGAGCGCCTTGCGATACGCCTCGATCGGGGACGCGCCCGTCGCGAGGCCGCAGGGCGTCGTGTGTTTGATGATGGCGCACGATACTCCGTTGCCGAACGCCTCCGTTGCCAACAGCGCGCCCTCGAGGTCGAGAAGATTGTTGAACGAAAGCTCCTTACCGCCGCGCTGAGCGAGCCCGGCCAGCCCGGCGCCGGCGCGCTCCACGTAGAATGCCGCCGCCTGGCCCGGGTTCTCCCCATAGCGGAGCCCCTGCGCCTTCTCCAGCGGCAAGCAGAGCCGCGCTGGAAACTCGTCGCCGCGCTGGCCTGCGAACCATCGCGCGATGGTGGCATCATAGGCGGCAGTGTGCTCGAACACCTTCGCTGCCAGCTCGCGACGGTGGGCGAGGTCGTCCTTCCCCTCCGAGAGCAGCCCCAGCACCCGCGGATAGTCGCCTGGGTCCACGACGGTCGTCACCGCCTCGAAATTCTTCGCGGCCGAGCGGAGCATGCTCGGTCCGCCGATGTCGATCTGCTCGATCACGTCCTCGGGCGATACACCGGGGCGCGCCGCCGTCTCGCGGAACGGATACAGGTTCACCGCGACCAGGTCGATCGGCGCGATTCCGTGCTCGGCGATCGCCGCCATGTGCTCGGGACGTTCGCGTCGCGCGAGCAGTGCGCCGTGCACGCCCGGGTGAAGTGTCTTCACGCGACCGTCGAGCATCTCGGGAAAGCCCGTCACCTCGCTCACGTCGCGCACGGGGATCTTCGCGTCGCGCAGCGCCCGCGCCGTGCCCCCGGTGGAGATGAGGAGCCAGCCCAGGCCATGCAGGCCGCGGGCGAAATCGAGCAGGCCGGTCTTGTCGGAGACGGAGAGCAGGGCGCTAGGCATCGTCAGGTACCGCCTGAGAGTGAGGTCGACGCAGGAGTGCGCGGTCGACGAGACGCGCGTTCTCCGCGTCGTTCAGAGCAGGGTCGAGCATCGGGAGCGTCAGCGCCGTCGTCGGCGCGCGTCCCGCGGCCAGCGCCTGGATCACGCGCGGGAAGAGCAGGTGTTCGGCGCGCAACACGCGTTGGGCGAGCGTGCGCTCGTCGTCGCCCGCGAGCACCGGCACCGGCAAGCGGACGAGCACGGCGCCACGATCGTAGACATCGTCCACGAAGTGCACCGTCGCGCCGCTGGACCGCACGCCGGCCGCGATCACGGCCCGGTGCACACGCGCACCGTACATTCCGGGCCCCCCGAAGTCGGGCAGCAGGGAGGGGTGCACGTTCACCATGGCGCCGGCGAAGCGCCGCGTCACCTCCGCCGGCACCAGCTTCAGATAGCCGGCCAGTGCAACGAGATCGACCTCGTGCGCGTCGAGCAGGCGCGTGAGGGCACGCGGACGGTCTGCGGGGATCTGCGCCGCGCTGACGCCCGCCTTCCGGGCGCGCTCGAGGGCGCCGGCCTCGGCACGATCCGAGGCGACGAGCACGACGTCGGCAGCACGCGACCCGCCGAGCGTATGCTGGTGGTCGAGCAGAGCCTGCAGGTTCGAGCCGCCGCCGCTCGCGAGCACGGCGATGCGGCGCCGACTCACCGTCCGCTGGCGAGCGCCGCGTCGACCGCGGCGCTCAACGTGTCGACGATCGGGACGCCCGCTACCTCCGCGGCGGCGCGATCTTCGGCCGTCGTGATCGCCGAGGCCACGAGAGCGGCGCCAGCGCCGAAGACGGCCGCCGGCGTGACGTCACGCATCCTGTCGCCGATGAACAAGCAGCGCGCCAGGTCCAGCCCGTGCAGCCGTGCGGCGCGCGTGTACAGCCCGATCGCCGGCTTGCGGCAGTCGCATGGGCCGGTGACGTCGGGGTGGTGTGGACAGCTGAGCGTATCGAGCACGCGCGCGCCCTCCGCGGCCAGCAGCCCATCCAGTCGCCGACGCACCGCGTGGTATTGCGCGAGCGAGATGGTGCCGCGAGCGATGCCCGATTGGTTGGTGCACACGATGCTCGGCACGCCGGCGGCGGAGAGGCGTCGAATCGCCGCCGCCGCGCCGGGCAGGAGCACCACGCCCTCCGGGTCGCTGAGGTAGTGCCGGTCGGCGATGATGGTGCCATCGCGGTCGAGCAGCGCCGCCTGCGGACGGGAGTGATCAGCCACGCGCGGCGATCACGGCGCTCGCGAGCGCGTCCACGGACTCCTCGGGCACCGCGCGGAGGTCGAGCATCATGCGCCCGTCCTTCACGCGGCCGACGACTGGTGGCTCGCCAGCCCGGAGCCGATCGGCCCAACGGACCGCGTCGCCGTCGAGGGTGAGCGCGCTGCTGGGCAGCTCCATGGTCGGATACGCCCCCGCGCCCACCGACGAGGTGCTCGCCATCACCGTGCACGGCACGCCAGCGGCAGCGAGCGCCCGCGCGAGAGTGTCGGCACGGGCGCGAAGCTCGCTCGCGGAGGCCGCGAGCAGCGCGAGCGTGGGAATCTCGCGGCGGGCCGCCACGGGATCGCGATACAGGGCGAGGGTGGCCTCGAGAGCGGCAAGCGACATCTTGTCGACGCGATACGAGCGCGCCAGCGGATTCGCGCGCATCGGTGTCACCCACCGCGCGGCACCGAGGATGATGCCTGCTTGCGGTCCGCCAAGCAGCTTGTCGCCGCTCATCACCACGACCGAGGCGCCGGCGTCGAGGGCCTGTCGTGCCGTCGGCTCGCCGGCGAGGCCAAGCTCGTCGAGCGCGACGAGCAGACCGCTGCCAAGGTCGTGCACGATCGGTATGTCCCACTCGGCCGCGAGCGGTACGAGCTCGCGCACGCCAACCTCCGCCGTGAAGCCGGCGACGACGAAGTTGCTCCGGTGCACCTTGAGGAGCGCGCCGGTCCGGTCGTCGAGCGCGCGGGCGTAGTCGGCAAGGTGCGTCCGGTTCGTGGCGCCGACCTCGCGAAGGTGGGCGCCGCTCTTCGCCATGATCTCGTGCACGCGGAAGCTGCCACCGATCTCCACGAGCTCGCCGCGCGACAGGATCGCTTCGCGGCCGTCCGCCAGTGTGTTGAGCGCGAGCACGAGGGCCGCGGCGCAGTTGTTCACCACCAGAGCGTCTTCGGCCCCCGTGAGCTCGCGAAGGAGGCTGGCGGCATGCGTGTAGCGCGAGCCGCGTGCTCCACTTGCGAGGTCGTACTCCAGGTTGGAATAACCGGCGGACACCGCGACCATCGCTTCGATCGCCGCGCGCGGCAGGGGGGCGCGACCGAGGTTCGTGTGGAGCACCACGCCGGTGGCGTTGATCACCGGTCGCAGCGACGGACGCCGCGCCTCGGCCACACGCGTCGCCACGTCGGCGGTCCAGCCGTCGACGTCGATGGGGGGAACACCGCTCGAGCGCGCACCGGCGATTGCCTCGCGCACGGCGTCCACGACGATCGAGCGCGGCACGACGTCGAGCAGCGCTCGCACCCCGGCGCTCTCGAGCAATGCGCTCACACTGGGCAGGGTGCGCCGCTCGTCGCTCATGGCCGTCTCGCCGGCGACGGCGCCACTGGAGTGGGACGCGCCGTCCGCCGCGTGCTGTCGGCCACCGGAGGTGGCGCCGGTCGCGGTGTGGTGAAGCTCCGCTCGCTCGCCGTGGTGCGCCCGCTGAGGGCGCGCGCTCGGCTCACGCTCAGGCGGTAAGCGACCGAGGATGCGAGCGGCCGTCCCAGTCGGATGAGCAGTGACGCCGATGGTGGCGGCACGCTCGGCGTGGCGCCAGCAGCGCGCGGTGTCGTCGCGGCGGGACGAGGAGCGAGCGGCCGGCCGGCGAGGGAATCGACGCGTCGGGCGGAGTCGGCTGTCGCGCGTTGCGCCGCTTGCTGCTGACGCGTTTCCTCGCGCGGGGTCAGTACGGCAGTGATCGGCACGGCGACGCTATCCGGTCCGACGAGACGGAACACCGCCGGTGCGAGCGTGTCGCCGGGGTCGAGGGGACGGTCGAAGGTGACCCGAAGCGACAAGGAGTCGCTCGGGGTTACCGAGAGCAGCCGGGCCGGCAGCGTATCGCGCGCGATGATCAGCAGCTCGACAGGGGCGAGGGAGGGGATCGTCACGCGCAACGTGTCGAAGGCCTCGTTGCGATCGAGGGCGCGGTTGGAGTTGGCATCCGCGAAGGCGCGAACCAGGTAGCTGCCAGCAGGAAGGGGACCGACGGTGAACCGGCCCACGCTGTCGGATTGCGCCAGATACGTGACGCTGTCGGGCGTGACCGCCTGGACGAAGGCGCGAACCGCCGGACGCTCGGCGGCCCAGTCGAACGCAACGCCCGTGATGCGCTCCGTCGGAATCGTGGCTCCAGTGGAGAAGACCACCGCCGCCCCGGCACGCATCACATTGTTGCGCAAGTCGCTCAGGCCCGGCAACAGCGTCACGGTATAGGCGGTGTTGTCGCGGAACCCCTCGCGTGGCCGGACGTCGATGCGGCTGCGGTGCCAGCTCACGCGCGCGGCACCGTTGGAGGGGGAGACGAGAAAGTAGCTACCGACTTCCAGCGGTCCGCTGCCGCGATCGTTGATCGTCTCGTCGAAGTAGAAGCTCGCGACGCGTGTGCGGACGTTCACCGCGTTGGTGTCGGGCGTCACGCGGACGAGTTGTGGGGCAGCGCGGTCCTCGGCGCCGCCCGGGGGCGGCGACGCCGACGCGCAGGCGAGCGCACCGACCATTGCTGCGAGCGCGATCAGCCCGCGGCGCACAGCGCCTCGACCCGTGCGCGGAGTTGATCGCGCCGCGCGCTCCACTCGTCGCGCTTCGCGCGCTCGGAGTCCACGACGTGCGACGGCGCGCGGTCCACGAAGCCGGGGTTGGCGAGGCGCGCCACGAGCGATGCGAGCTGTTTCTCGAGGTTCTTCAGCTCGACCGTCAGTCGGTCGCACTCCTTCTTCACATCGACCAGCCCCTCGAGCGGCACGATCAGCTCGGTGCCGCCGCCGAGGATCACGTTCGCCGCGGGACCGCTCGGTGCTCGCTCGACGAAGGCGAGCGCCGTCCGGCACAACCGGCTGATGAGCGAGACTTCCTGCTCGAGCATCGTTCGCC
>JBBQYZ010000125.1:0-7370 GCA_038208205.1 Gemmatimonadales bacterium
CTGTCCACCCCGATCACGCTCTATCTCGTTCCGACTTTCCTCGTGGCCGTGCGTGGCCGCGACTACCGGCTCGCTCCGTCCGGAGCGGACCGGTCACGTCCTGCCGAGGGTGCGGACGTGGTGCACGTTTCATCGCCAGCACAGAGCAAACCATGACGACTACGAATAGGAGTGTCCCGCTCGTCGCCGCGTTCGCGGCGCTGGCGCTGACGGCGCCGCCCGCCGCGGCACAGACCATCCAGACGACGCCCGCCGGGCACGAGACGCAGCGTGACTCGGTGATCCCGGACCGGACGCTGTTCCACCGCTCCGACCTCCTCGTGGGTGGCGCGTTCGTGGTGGGGACGGTCGCGCTGTTGCCGTTCGACGAGCGGCTCGCCGACGCCCTCCGCGACGAGCAGGAAAAGGGCAATCGTACGATCGACCGGATCGCGACCACGGCGAAGTTCTTCGGCGGGCCAGGCCCGATCATCATCGGGTCGTCGTTGTACGTCGTCGGCCGGCTCGCGCACGTGCCACGAATGGCGGAGCTCGCGCTGCACGGCATGGAAGCGGTGGTGGTAGGAAGCACGGTCGCCGGCGTGATCAAGGCCGTCGCCGGCCGTTCGCGCCCCTACGTGTCGCTCGACACCAACCCGCGCGACTTCGGGCTGGGCCGCGGCGCCAGGGACAGGGACTACAAGTCCTTTCCCTCCGGTCACGCCACCGCCGCCTTCTCGGCCGCCGCCGCGGTGGTGGCGGAGACGCACGAGTGGTATCCGCACTCCACCTGGTATGTCGCGCCGGTCATGTACGGCGGCGCAACCGTCGTTGGGCTGTCACGCATGTACGATGACCAGCACTGGGCGAGCGACGTCCTTCTGGGCGCGGCGATCGGCACCTTCGCTGGCCTCAAGACCGTGCGCTTCAACCACACGCACACCGGCAACAAGGTCGATCAGATCCTGCTCGGGACGCGCGTCGTGCCCACCGGGAACGGTGCGGCGCTCGCCTGGACGGGGACGTTCTGATCGGAGATCTTCGCCGAGCTGTTGCTGCGGTAAGAATGGGGAACCGCTCAACGGTCACGCGGGCTCGGCGACAGCAGTCAACTGCTCCAACATCCACGCGGATCTATTGCGTGCGTGCGAGCTTCATGATGTTCCTCCAGGCACTCGAAGCGAGGCTGACATTCATCCTTTGGCTCGCAACGCTCCTCGTGAGGACGAATCCAGAAAAGATTTGGGGGTCGCGCGGTGAGTCCATCTCACCCCGCGACCCCCAAAATTCCATCAGTCACCCCTGCGACGATCCGTAACAGTAACGGAGCGATCCCTTCCGAAGCGTTGCAGCCCGGAGGGTCAGTGGGCGGGCCGGATGCCGTAGGCAGATCCGCGTAGCTTACCGAAGCGGTTCACCGCTCTTGCGCAACAGCAGCCCGCGTGGATCGTTGAAGCAGCTGACCGCTCGTGTCGACCATCAGCTACTTGTGCGACTACTTGTGCGTCGCCGTCTTTCCCTCGAACAGCTTCGCGTACTCGCCGTATCCCTCGACGACGAGCTTGCTCACCGGGATGAAGCGCATCGACGCGGAGTTCATGCAGTAGCGAAGGCCAGTCGGCTTCGGACCGTCGTCGAACAGGTGGCCGAGATGCGAGTCGGCGTGCGCCGAACGGACTTCGGTGCGCGACATCAGGAACTGCCGGTCCGTCTTGGTCTTCAGGTTCTCCGACGCGAGCGGCCGAGTGAAGCTCGGCCAGCCCGTGCCCGACTCGAACTTGTCGAGTGAGCTGAACAGCGCCTCGCCAGACACGACGTCCACGTAGATCCCCTGCTCGTGATTGTCCCAGTACTCGTTCTGGAACGGCGGCTCGGTGCCCTCGTGCTGGGTCACCTTGTACTGCATCGGCGAGAGCTTCTGCTTGAGCTCGACGTCGCTGGGCTTCTTGAACGTTTCGGTCACGTGACGGTCTCCTTTGGCCATGCGTACGGTCGCTTGGGCGGCGGCGGGAGTGGCTCCCGCAGCGGCGATCATCATCGTCATCGCGAGCGCCAGCGTGATCGTTCGCGGCGCGCGGATCGGTTGGTCGGGCATTGGGCTCCTGGGCTCGTTCGGTTGAGCCGTGCGACGAGTGACGCGTCGGCCCACCTAATATACTCGCCGCCGGGCCAATTAGTTCTCCCGCGCCTGTCGCTCGGCGCAGCCCGCCCTCAGTCGACCAGCCTCGACGGCTCCGAGGGTGAGGTCGAGGCGGACACGTTCACGTCCACCGGCAACTTGATGTCCGCCACCGCTCGCGCGACGTCGATCATACCCTGCCATACGCCGGCGAAAGTGAAGCCGACGTCCCGCGGTGCCTTGCCCTCGTCGAAGCCATGGCCGGTCGCGACCCAGATGCGCGGCTCCTCGGTTACACCCGCCGCGACGAACTCTGCCTTGAGGTCGTCGTGCACCACCTGCGCGTTGTGCGCGTGCACGTACACGCCAGGCAGATAGCGGCCGTCCCTGAGCAGGCGGTGCGACCAGCTCCGGTAGTACGCGCGCATCGCCTCGGGCATCTTCTCCATCCGCTCGATGTCGAGGAAGACGATCGAGCGCGGCGCGAACCCCTCGCGCCCCGCCACCGCGATCGCGTCGAGGCCGTCGGCATCGCCTCGGTCAGCCGAGAGAAAATCGGCGTTGCAGGTCGCTTTCGACTTGCGGAGCGAGGCGAGCCGCGCCGACGTGGGCGCCTTGGGAGTGCGTCCCCAGCTCTGCTGGCCGACGTACACCGCGGCGAGCCCCCAGCCCATGTCGGTGAGCGCCTGCCGCTTTCCGGTCCATGAGGCGTCCTTGTGGCAAGGCGACGAGAGGTAGTAGCCCACCCAGCGGTACGGCGCGCCGGGCGCGTTCTTCCAGGCGCGCATCGTCCGGTCGCCCGGATAGGTGTGCGTGTCGAAGCCCAGGTGCTTTCCGTCGAGCTGATCGTCGGCGATCGGTGAGGCCTGTCCGGTCACGGCCGCCGCGACCTGCGCCACCGTCGCCGTAGCATCGGCGACGCGTGAGTCACCATCCGGTTCGGTAGCGCTGCGGCCGCAAGCGATCGCCAGGCCAGTGCCCGCCACGACGAGCGCCGTGGCGCGGCGGATCGAGAGGGGAGTGCGGCGACGAGCGGGGGACGACGGGGACACGAGGCTACCCTGATGCAACAGACGTACGAGACGGAACATCGGCCGCGAGCACGGCGAGCTCGTGCGCCAGCTTTCGTCCCACGCTCGTCCAGTCGTAGCGCTCGGCGGCAGTGCGGCTCAGGACGTCCTTGTACCGCACGCCGAATTTGAGCGCGGTCGACACGTGCGTCACGATGTCGGTCACCGTGTTCCTGGGATCGATCTTCATCGCCTCGGCGATCTCCGGCGGAAACAGGTCGGCGATCGCGTCGATGCTCGCCTGCATGCCGCCGAAGTAGGTGCCGAGGGGAAAGCAGCCCGATGCGAGCGCCTCGAGAAAAACGAGCGGCCCTGCCTCCTTCACGATCGACGGAAAGATTCCCGCGTCGCAGCATGGAAAGAGGTGCTGCAGCTCGTGATGGGTGAGATAGCCGGTGAAGATGACGCGGTCCGACCGCACGTGCTCCCTCGCGAGCGCGAAGTACTGGTCGAGCGCACGGCGCTTCTCGAGGTCCCGGAAGAACCATTTCACCTTGCCGAGGGCGGGCGATCCGCCGGCGCCGTCGGGGTCGCCCTCGAGGATCCGCCCGCAGTCCACGATGCGCTCCACCAGGGCGCGGTCGCCGTGCTCGAGCCCCCAGAGGAATGCTTCCATCGGCTCGCGCAGCGGCCCATGCCCCACCACGATCAGCCGGATGCCGGGATCCCCGGCGAGCAGCAGCGGAAGCGCGGCGAGCCCCGACTGGATCCCCTTGACCGAGATGAGCCGACCGACGAAGAGCAGCACCGCGTCGTGCTCCCAGTCCACCTGCTGCAGCTTCTCCTCGAGATCTGCATCCGGCGCCTTGGTCTCGTACTTCACGCCGGAGAGCACGGTGCGCAGCGCGGACGTATCCGTCGCGCCCCGTACGTCGCGCAGCATCGTCGCCAGCTGTTCGGGCCGTCGCCCTCTCGGCAGCGCCGCGAGCTCGACGAACAGGCGTCCCATCTTCTCGCGCCGTCGCTCACGCGGCACCGGCTCGAACTGCGCCGTATGCACGCCGAGGGGCAGGACGCTGAACTTGTCGTCGATGTCGGGGACGTCGGGGAGCGCGGTGACGACCCGGTGGCGCATCTCCTCGCCGTGCACGAAGACGTGGCCCGCATCCGTGAAGGCGCTCGTGGCCAGCCGCTTGAAGCGCGGGTCCGGCTTGACCGCGTACTCGAGCGCGCTCCCATGCGGCATCACTGCGTACGGCACTCCCGACGCGGCGCGCACGCGCTGCGCGACGACGGACATCAGCACGGCGTGGTTGGCGTGCATCGCCGTCACGCCGCGCTCCTCGACCACCCGTCGCACGACGGCGACATTGCGGGCGACGTAGGCCTCGATCGCCGCGTCGTCGAGGTTGATCATCGGGACCACGTGCGGGAACTCGTCGTACTTGTCCCACACGTATACCGGCAGGGTACGCCCGAGCTGCGGCTTGTGCATGATGCAGCGGCCGGGGTACGGCACGGCGCGGGTGAACATCGTCTCCACGCTGCCGTCCTGGTGATAGCGGTACGCCTCGGCGATGCAGTCGTAGCGTTCGGGGTACGGCTCCTGACACACCAGCTGAACGGTGTGGCCTTCCATGCACAGTGCTTCCACGACGCACCGGGTCCACAGGTTGCTGCCGGATCCCTCGAGTAGGTAGCCGTGGAGGATGCAGAACATGAAGGGTGGTGGTGGTGGTGGCGGTGGTGGTGGTGGTGGGTGGCGCGTGGCGGTAGTGGGCGCGGGTAGCGAACGAGAGCGAAATGCAAGAAGCTGGCGCGGACCGGCCTGTGGGAGACGTCCATGGCGGGTGGTGTGGCGCGATCGGTGCACGGGTCCGATCGCCCACGACCTTCACCCGCGCGCCAAGCCCCATGCCCGAGTCGCCACACCGCCCGACGGCCGACGAAATTCACGGTCAGACGCTGCCGTATCCCGCCCGGCAGAGTGAGATGCACCCGGCGCCGCAGAGCGATCTCTCTGGCTATCGGCCCGCCGGCAAGCTGGCGGGGAAGGTGGCGCTCATCACGGGTGCCGACTCGGGGATCGGACGCGCGGTGGCGATCGCGTTCGCGATGGAGGGCGCCGACGTCGCGATCCTTTACAACGTGAACGACGACGATGCGGCGACGACCCGCGCAATGGTCGAAGCGAAAGGGCAGCGCTGTGTCGTGATCAAGGCCGACGTGCGCGAGTCCGGCGCCTGCCGTGCTGCGGTCGCTCGCACGGTGGCCGAGCTGGGCAAGCTCAACGTGCTCGTGAACAACGCGGCGTATCAGAAGGCCCAGCACCGTTTCGAGGATGTGACCGAGGAGCAGTGGGACCGCACCTTTCGCACGAACATCTACGGCTACTTCTTCATGGCCCAGGCGGCGCTCCCCCACCTCACCGACGGCGACGCGATCATCAACACCGGGAGCATCGTCGGCCTCACCGGGCTCGCCCTGCTCGTGGACTACACCGCCACCAAGGGAGCCATTCATTCGTTCACCAAGTCGCTCGCGCTGTATCTGGGTCCGCGCAACATCCGCGTGAACTGCGTGGTGCCCGGCCCGGTGTGGACGCCGAACATTCCCGGCACCATGCCGGTGGAAGAGGTCGAGCGCTTCGGCCACGAGGTCGCACTCGGTCGCCCCGGCCAGCCCGACGAGCTCGCCCCCGCCTACGTCCTGCTCGCCTCGAGCGACGGGAGCTTCATGACGGGCGCCCTCGTCGAGGTGACCGGCGGTCGGCTCTCCGCCGCCTGACCGAGGTCCGATCCGCCCCCACACGCCTTCATCCAGGAGACGACGATGCCGACGTACGAGCACTATCAGACGCTCAAGGCCGCGACGCGCTTGCCGAAGCACGACAAGATCGGTGCGTGCCTCACCTGCAAGTTCTGGAAGGTGGAGGAGTATCGGACCGAGGCGATCGTGGATCAGGTGGCCCTCTGCGTGCAGCCGCAGCTCAAGCCCTACGGCCTGATCGTCAGCGGCGCGAGCGCGTGTAACAAGTGGGTGGCAAAGCCGCACAAGGAACCCGAGGCGGCGGCGTACGCCGAGCGCGGCGAGGAGGACAAGGACGCGCAGAAGAAGAAGGCCAAGCAGGTAGCCGCTCGGAAGCGGGCTGCCGCGCGGTGAGCGACGCGCCGTGGTCGCCGCCGCGCTATCCGCCGGGGACCGTGCGCGCGCTGCTCTCCTCGGCACACGTCGGCGCGGCGACGCGCGCGGCGCTCGAATCGCGACTCGCCGCCAATGCGCCCGCGCTGCCGCGCTACTTCGGCGCCGACGAGTACCGCACGCTGCGCGCGGCGTGCGAGCGCCTTGTCCCGCAACCTGATCGCGACACGCCGATCGATCTGGCCGCCACGATCGACCAGCGCCTCGCCGAGGGAACGGGCGACGGATGGCGCTACGACGCGATGCCGCCGGATGGCGACGCGCACCGCGCCGGCCTGAGGGCGCTCGATGCCGGGGCGCGCGACGCGTCGGGGCACGCGTTCGCCGATGCGAACGTCGATGTGCAGGACGCGGTGCTGCGAGCCGCGCAGCGGGGAGCGGAGAGCCGCGCAGCGTGGGGCGCCGTCCCGCCTGGCCGATTTTTCGAGGAGCTGCTGGCCGAGGCGGCGGAGGCCTACTACAGCCACCCACTGGCCCAGGAGGAGATCGGCTTCGTGGGGATGGCGGATCTCCCCGGCTGGCAGGCGATCGGCCTCGACGAGCTGGAACCACGCGAGCCGAGGCCGCAGCGAGCGTCCGATGGCTGAGGGTCGGCCGAGCGCATCGGCGACTCCGCCCGCGCCGCGCACGCGCCGCTTCGCGCCGGACGACGTGGTGGACGCGGTGGTGGTGGGGACCGGAGCCGGCGGCGCCCCGCTCACGGCGCGACTCGCCGGTGCCGGCCTCACTGTCGTGGCCCTCGAGGCCGGTCGGCACTGGCAGCCGACGCAGGAGTTCGCGACCGACGAGCGTGCGCAGGCCGCCCTGTTCTGGACGGACGAACGGCTGAGCGCGGGTGGCGATCCCATCCCCTTCGGCAACAACAACTCGGGCACGGGGGTGGGCGGGTCGACGTTGCACTACACCGCCTATGTGCCGCGTCCGCAGCCCGACGACTTCCGCCTGCGCACCGAGTTCGGCGTGGGCCGCGACTGGCCGCTCGCGTATGACGACCTCGAGCCCTACCTGGACGAGCTCGAGCTCCTGCTCGGTGTGTCCGGGCCGTCCGGCTATCCGTGGGG
>JBBQYZ010000126.1:0-7359 GCA_038208205.1 Gemmatimonadales bacterium
GTCGTCCGGTCCGTACCCGCCTTTCGTTCCCTCGCCCGACACGTTCAGCTGCAGCAGGACGTCGATCGGGCGTTCGCGCGCCACCCCGTGGGCGGCGAGCGCGTCGGCCAGCCGGGCACTGTCCATCGAATGCACGAGATGAAAGTTGTCCAGCTGCTTCACCTTGTTGCGCTGGAGATGACCAATCAGGTGCCATCGGAGTGGCGCCGAGAGCAGCCCCATCTTCATCGTCGCTTCCTGCACCCGATTTTCGCCGACGTCGCGCAGCCCCGCGGCCCACGCGGCCTCCGGAGCCTCGGCGCCGTACGTCTTCGTCACCGCGATGATCGTGACCCCTTGGCCGCGCCCGCCGCGCTCCCGAGCCAGCTCGATCGACGCGCGCACGTCGGCAAGCCGCGAGGGCAGGTCCTGAAAGGGCATAACATGCGAATTTACCGCAGGTTGCACCTCAACTCAAGCGAGTCGCGATACCGGAATCCCGGTCGCGCCGGAAGGGCGAGCCGCGGGCATTCGAGCAGTGCGGTCATGACCCTCACCGCGCCGTCCGTCCGCGTCGACTCCGTGTCGTGCACAGCGGGGTTCTGCGCCAGCCAGAGCGCCGACGCCGCGCTGTCGATTCTGGCGGGCCGCACGATTCCGTCGGCGGATCCATCCGCGTAGTAGAGGGGTCCCCGCAGCGTCCACGCACCCCCGAGGAAGGCGCGTTCGGCGGCCGTCACCGCGGGCGACGCGACGACGGGCCGCTTCTGTTGCGCCGCCCACCGCGCCACGAGCGCGGCTCGTTGCTCGGTCAGCAGCCGTGCCCCGGGCACCGCGTCTCGGTCCGTCCAACGCGCGCCGGTGCGCCGGCGCAGCTCGTCGGCGTACCAGTCGGCTGGCAGCAGCGGGAGGGTGACGACGAGAACGTCTCGCCGCTTCGCCTCGACCTGCTGCGCGTACCACAGTGGATAGCTGTCATTGTCGCCCCCGGCGAACAACACCGCGTTAGCAGGCGCGGCACCGAGCAGTGCGAGCGCCACGCGTCGCGTCGCGTCCGAATCCGGCGGCCGCGAGCGGTCGACGGCGCGCCAGTTGCCCGTGAGCGGCAGGAGGACCGCCGCACATGCCAGCGCGGGATGCCACCGTCGTGCTCGCGCGAGAGCGAGTGCGCCGTATCCAGCGAGGCATCCCCATGCCCAGAAGCCGAGCACGAAGAAGTAGTCGCGCTCCCGTGCCTCGTGCGGCACGCCCTCCGCCAGGAGCCCCCACCCGAGCGACGCCCCAGCTTTCAGATTGAGGTATGCCGCGACCCCGAGCGTACCGCAGACCAGCAGGACGACGAGCGCGTCGCCCAGCCGCCGCGCGTCGCCGCGCAGCGCACGCGCCCCCCGCCATGACAGCGTCACGAAGGCCACTCCTGCGAGCACGCGTGCCGGCGACGTGAAGATGCCACGTCCCCACCCGAGCGCGATCTGCCAGTCGGCGTACTGGGCGACATTCGCCAGCTGAAGCCAGACCGGCGCCCGGCGCGGCAGAAGGGGCGCAACGTCGTACTGCCGGCGCGCGACCACCGCCGCGAGCGTGGCAAGGGTGGCGGGATTTCCCTGGTTGAGCAGCGGGTCGTGTCGCGCGCGCACCATCATCGCCAGCAGCGCGGTCGCGCCGATCAGTGCGAGCATTACGACCGCGCCTCCACGACGCGCCGCATGCGCGCGGGCGTCCGGCGCTGCCGGACGCCCGACGGGCAGGAGCGCGAGCACCGCTCCGACGACGCACAATGGCCACGACATTCGTCCGACGCCAGCGGCGAGCACCAGCGCTCCGGCGAGCTGCGCCGCGCGTTCCTGGCGCCATCGGCCATCGACGCGTCTCGAGGCGAGTGCCACGGCCGCGGGCGCGCCGACCAGGGCACTCAGGTGAAGCGCTGGTGCGAGTGCGATGAGATACGCCGTGCACAGGAGCCAGCGCGACTCGGCATCGGCTTCGTCCGCGGCGCGTGCGGCAGCCGTCAGCATTGCCGCGACGTGCAGCAGTGCGACGGCATAGACCTCCGTCTCCGTCGCGTTCGCCCACGCGGTGGCCATCAGCCCGGCACAGAGCGCTCCGGCCACAGCACCCCACCACGCATCGGTATGCGCGGCCGTCTCCCTCACCACGAGTGCCGCCGTGAGCCCGCCGGCCGCCGCGGTCGCGAGCGCCGAGAGCACATTCATTGCCCGCGCCGCGCCCAGCACCGAGGAAGAGGCGTCCAGCCACACGTGTCCGAGCAGCACGTACAGTGGCGTTCCCGGTGGATGCGGGATTCCCAGCCCGTTCGCCGCGGCGATGAACTCGCCCGCATCCCAGAAGGTCAAGCCTGGCGCAAGCGTCGCGAGATAGCACGTCAGCAGGACGCCGGCACTGGCCCAGCCTGCGCCGCGCGCAGTCAGGGCGCCACACCGGGTGTACCGCCGTCGGCGCGGGCCGGCAAGCGGCCCGACAGCAGCTCACGCAGCTCCGCGGCGCTGACGTCGCGCCAGAGTCGCCCACCCTCCGCCACCGCGACGGTGGATCGCTCCTCGCTCACCACGATTACCAGGGCATCACTCTCGTCGGCTAGCCCGAGCGCGGCGCGATGCCGCGTGCCGAGCGCGCGGTCGGCCAGAGCCTTCTGCGAGAGCGGCAGAATGCAGCCGGCCGCCACGATCATGTCGCCACGGATGACGACGGCACCATCGTGCAGCGGCGAATACGGGGTGAAGATCGTCGTGAGCAGGTCGGACGACACCTTCGCTTCCATCGGTGAGCCCGACTCGGTCCACTGGTCCAGTGACACCTCGTGCTCGATCGCGACGATCGCGCCGATCCCCGAGCGGCTCAGCCGTTCGACCGCCACCACGACCTCCTCGGCGACTTCGCGCTCTTCCATTCGGCGGAACACGCGTGCGAAGCGCGCCTGCCCGAGGTGTGCCAGCGCGGCGCGCAGCTCCGGCGCGAACACCACCAGGAGCGCGATCGCACCGTACTCGAACACGAACCCGAGCAGGTACGTGATCAGGGCGAGCTTCAGCAGCCAGGCGACGGAGTAGACGGCGAGGAGGATGCCGAGGCCAGCGATGATCTGTAGGGTCCGCCGTCCGTGGAACACGCGGAGCACGCGGTAGAGCGCGTACGACACGAGCGCGATCTCGAGCAGGCCGCGCCACCCGGGCTGCAGGAGACCGAGATGCGGCAGCTCGTTCATCCGGGTGCTCCCGCGGCTCGAATCGCCGCCGCCACGTCCAGAGCGTGCCGCGTTGGCGCGACGTCGTGCACGCGTAGCACGGACGCCCCCCGTTCGTACGCCGACACCGCCGCTCCCACGCTGCCGAACACGCGGTCCTCGGCGCGCGAAGTTCCGGTGAGGTCGCCGATGAATCGCTTGCGGGAGGCGCCCACCACGACCGGATATCCCCACGCACCGAGCCGGCCCAGACACGCCAGCGCCCGCAACGAGTGCATGCCACGCTTGGCGAATCCGATTCCCGGATCCACGGCGATGCAGGCGCGCGACACGCCGGCATCCTCGGCGGCGTCGACCCGTGAACGCAGCTCATCCAGCATCTCGTCCATGAAGTCGCCGGTGTACTCCGCGTGCGCCAAGGTGGCCATGTCCGATACGTCTCCGCGCGAATGCATCACGATCACCCCCGCCCCGGTGCGTGCGCAGATCGACGGCATTGCCGGATCGAGCCTGAGACCCGAAACGTCGTTCACCACGTGAGCCCCCGCGGTGAGCACAGCCTCGGCGACCGACGCTTTGACCGTGTCGACCGAGATCACGACCGCCGCGTGCTCGGCGGCAATCGCGCACACGACCGGCAGTACGCGCCTCAGCTCCTCCTCGGCGGAAACCGGCGTCGCCCCCTGGGGACGCGTCGACTCCCCGCCGATATCGACGATGTCGGCGCCATCAGCGACCAGCTGTCTCGCGTGGGCCAGCGCGGCCCTCATCGGGAGAAATCGTCCGCCGTCGCTGAAGCTGTCCGGCGTGACGTTGACGATCCCCATCACCAACGGGCGATCGAGCGTCAGCGTACGGCCGCGAAGCTGCCAGGCGGAGGAAGGCATCGGCGCAAGATAACCCGAACTCCCAGGAGGACGATGCGACACGTGCGCAACGCGAAACGTCGGCGCCGCGGGATGATGACTCCGCGGTGCCGACGTTCGATGTTCGTGCGCCGTTCGAGCGCCCCGTGCCGCCTCGTGCTGCGGTCAGCTCACGCCGGCGACGGCTCCGGTCCACCGAGCAGCGGATTGCGTCGCGGCTCGGCCACTGGAACCGGCGCCGCCCGGGGCACCGCCGGCACCGGGGGCAGTCCGCTGGTGCGCGGCGGCAGCTTCTCACCGCGCGTGATCATCAGGATGTCCTCGCGGGTGAGTGTCTCACGCTCCAGCAGCAGCCCGGCCAGCGTATGCAGCAGCTCCAAATTCTCACCGAGGACTGCCTTGGCCCGATCATACGCCTTGGTGATCACGCGCTTCACCTCGGCGTCCACCAGCTGGGCAGTCTGCTCGCTCACCTCGCGACGGCTCTGGATGTCGCGGCCGAGGAATAGCTCCTGCTCGTTGTCGCCCACCAGGATGGGGCCGATCGCGTCGGACAGCCCCCACTGCGTGACATAGCGCCGAGCGATGCTCGTCGCCTTCTGAATGTCGCTGGCGGCGCCGGTCGTCACTCGGTCGTATCCGAAGACCAGCTCCTCGGCGGTACGCCCACCATACGTCATCACCAGCATCGCCTCGAGCTGCAGGCGCGTGATCGAGACGCGGTCGTCTTCCGGCAACGTGAACGCCAGGCCCAGCGCACGGCCGCGCGGCACGATCGTCACCTTATGCAGCGGATCGTTGCCGACCACCTTCATCGCGCAGAGCGCGTGGCCCGCCTCATGGTACGCCGTGAGCCGACGCTCCTCGTCCTTCATCACCATGCTCTTCCGCTCGGCGCCGAGCATGACCTGGTCCTTCGCGTCCTCGAGGTCGAGCATGTAGATCTTGTCGTGCTCGCGACGGACCGCGAGCAGCGCCGCCTCGTTCACGAGGTTGGCGAGATCGGCGCCCGCCATTCCCGGAGTGCCGCGGGCGAGCGTCGTGATGTTCACGTCGTCGCCGACCGGCTTGTTCCGCAGGTGCACCTTGAGGATGCCCTCGCGGCCACGCAGATCGGGGGCGTCCACCACGATCTGTCGGTCGAACCGGCCCGGGCGCAGCAGCGCGGGGTCCAGCACGTCGGGCCGGTTCGTCGCGGCGATCAGGATCACACCGTCGTTGCTCTCGAACCCATCCATCTCCACGAGCAGCTGGTTCAGCGTCTGCTCGCGCTCGTCGTGCCCGCCGCCCACACCCGCACCACGGTGACGGCCGACCGCGTCGATTTCGTCGATGAAGATGATGCATGGTGCCTGCGCCTTGCCCTGTTCGAACAGGTCACGCACGCGGCTGGCGCCCACACCCACGAACATCTCGACGAAGTCCGAGCCGGACATCGAGAAGAAGGGACGCCCCGCCTCGCCCGCGACCGCGCGGGCGAGCAGCGTCTTGCCCGTGCCCGGGGGCCCGACGAGCAGACAGCCCTTGGGGAGCCGTCCCCCCAGCTTGGTGTACTTCTGCGGATCCTTGAGGAACTCGATGATCTCCTGCAACTCCTGCTTCGCTTCGTCGGCGCCCGCCACGTCGGCGAACGTCACCTTGGGGGTGTCCCCGGTGAGCAGCTTCGCCTTCGACTTGCCGAATGAGAACGCCTTGTTCCCACCCGCCTGCATCTGGCGGAAGAGGAACAGGTAGAAGCCGATCAACAGCAGCCAGGGCAGGAAGCTCACCACCCACGACATCAGGCTGGGCTTCGCGTCCTGCGAGTTGATCTTCACCCCCTTCAGCGTGAGCTGGTCGATCTCGCCCTGCGAGTTCGCCACCGGTAGCTGGACGGTGAACTTCTTCACATCCTTGTTGGCCCCGGGCAGCATCGTCTTCTCGCGGAACTCGCCCGCGATGTTCTTGCCCGACTGCACCGTCACCTCGCCGACGTTGTTCGCGTCGAGCTGCTTCCGGTATTCGGTATATGAGATGTCCGGCGCCGACTCCGCGCGGGCGCCCGACAGCTGGATCAGTGCAACCGGAATCAACAGGATGAGAATCCAGAACGAGAGCGTCTTCGAGAGACGACCCCAGTTCGGGCCCTTGCTGTTGTTCCGGTTGTTCTTGTCGTTCTTTGGCGGCATTGAAACTGGCATTTACAGCAGGCTCGCAATGTATGGAAGGTGCCGAAAGCTCTCGGCGTGATCCAACCCGTAACCGACCAGGAACTCGTGCGGCGCGTCGTAGCCGATGAACTTCGTGTCGTGCTTCAGCTCGTGCGCGATATGCTTGTGAAGCAGGGCGCAGATCTCGAGTGATCGCGGATTCCGTGCCCGTAACAGATCCATCAGGCGATTGAGCGTGCGCCCCGTGTCCACGATGTCCTCCACCAGCAGGATGTGCTTCCCCTCGAGCTTCGTCTCGGGGTCATACACCAGCCGAACGTTTCCGCTCGATACGGTCCCCTCGCCGTAGCTCGAGGCCACGAGAAAATCGACGTGCAGCGGCCGAGTGACCTCTCGGACCAGATCGCTGAGGAAGATGAAGCTCCCCTTCAGCAGTCCCAGTACCAATAGCTCCCCGTCCGGGTAGGCGGCTGTGATCTCCGTTCCCAATTCTCTGACCCGCCGGGCGATCTCTGGTGCGTCGTAGACGATACGGCGAAGCGTCCGACCCTCCAGACGCGGGTCAACGGGTGGTGCGTTCACAGAGGAAGTGTCGTACCGGTCTCCCGGACCGCTCGGTTGCCGCGTCGCTGCGGCGCACTCCTGGAATCCACACGACGTCGTCCTCGCAGACCACGACCGGCCAGCCCGACCGGTCGACGCCGCGCACTCCGCCCTCTGATAGATAACGCTTCACGCGCCGCATCGGTCGCCCGGCCGACGGCAGGAGCCGATCGCCGGGCCCCCAGGCACGTACCAGAAGACGGTTCCCGATCGGGAGCGCGGCAGACCATGCGTCGACTCCCGCTCCATCGCCTTCCGAGCGCTGAGCGCTCTCGTCGGGCGTCAACGGCCGGAAGCTGAACTCTCCCCACCGCAGCGCAGATGTCCCTAGCGGCTGCGTCGGCGACGTGTCCCGGAGCCGACGCAGATGAAGATGAACGCCATCGGCCACTACCCACCACCCTCCGGAAAGCGGCACCAGTCCGTCGCAGGGGCGCTTACTTGTAAACGCCGCGAGGCGACGGGTTCCGCGCCGATCCAGCCTGAGGCCCACGCTCGCGGCCAGAGCTCCCCACACGATGGCCAATGAACCCTCGGCGAGTGGGGCCAGTTCCGCCGC
>JBBQYZ010000127.1:0-7352 GCA_038208205.1 Gemmatimonadales bacterium
GTCCGGGTTCTCTGACCGCGAGGCCACGCCCAGCGATGAGGATCCTCGTCACCGGCACCGAAGGCTACCTCGGCTCGCTCGTCGCTCCGCTGCTCATGCGCCGCGGGCACAGCGTGCTGGGGTTGGACACCGGCTACTACAGCGCGACCCAGCTGCCGCCGGATCGGATGATGCGCCCCATCACGGAGCCGACCACCGGCAGCCGTTGCGCGTCGAGGCGGACGAGCAAGCCGCTCGCGGCGGCGACCTCGATCGTACCGTCGGCATCGAGGAGGCCGAGCGCGGCGCCGTCGGCCCCGGCGACATCGGCGGCCGCCTCGAGGAATCGGTCCAGGACTCGCCGCGGGTCGAGCTCGAGGGTGATCTGCTGCCCCAGCCACCACATGCGGTGCAGCACGCGCTGGGCGTCGTCGAGGTCGCGCGTTCGCTCCGCGACGCGCTGCTCGAGGGTGGCCGTCACCCCCTGCTCGGCCGTCACTCGCCCGAGCAGCTCGTCCGCGGCCCGACGCTCCGCGCCAAGCAGGCGGAGGGCGTACAGGACGAGCAGGGCCTGCAGCGCGGCGATCGCCAGCGCGACGACGAGGCCGGACGCCGGATGAAGCAGCAGCACGGCGAGCAGCACGACGACGAGCGCGACGCAGACCACCAGCGACGTCGTGATGACGCCTGTCGCCAGCCTCGTCGACGGCGCGGGACTCACGGGTCCGACAGCCGGGTCACGCGTCTCCGCTCACTTGATGCGCGTACCGATCCGGCCCCACCTGATGTCGGTGATGAACGGGAGGGGGCGGTCGCTGTCGTCGGCGCGATAGGAGTAGTACACGAAGCTCGGGCGGCCGCGGACGTTCTCGCGGGGGACGACGCCCCAATAGCGACTGTCCTTGGAATCGTACCGGTTGTCGCCCATCATGAAATACCTGCCCGACGGGACGAGCAGCGGACCCCAGTTGTCGTGCTGTGGCTGGGGAAGGGGCGGACCGAAGCGCGACTGCTTCAGCTCCACGCCATGCTGCCAGGCGAACAGCTCGGTCGTCTCGGTTGGCTGCGAGCTGACGGCGGTGGGTCGGCTCGCTGCGCCATAGCCCTGACGCTGCTGCACACCGTTCACGTACAGCACGCCGGCCCGCATGAACAGCGTGTCGCCCGGCATGCCGACCATGCGCTTCACGAGCGTGGGGGTGGGGTCGTTCCCGATCGCGGCCTCGTCGGCCTGATAGGGCGAGACGAAGACGATCACCTCACCGCGCTGCGGCTCGCTGATGGAGGGGAGATGTGCGTTGGTGAAGGGGATGTGCGGGCCATACACCAGACGGTTCACGAACAGCCAGTCGCCGACGAGCAGCGTGGGGATCATCGATCCCGAGGGAATGCGGTACGCGGCGATGAAGAACGTGTTGATGACGAGATAGATGAGAATCGCGCCGGCGATCGATTTGACGCTCTCCCAAGTGGCGCGGGAGCGCGTGCCCTGGCGGGCCTTTCCGCGGCGGGCGTGCGAGACGACGTTGGCTGGCATGTCGGTGAAGAAGGGGGGGGGTGCGACACGACGAAATCTCCCTGGGAACCAGCACCGGGCAAGGGTTTGTCGGCTGCAACGGCGAAGGGGCGCGCCCCATGCGGCGCGCCCCTTCGCTGGGCTGCGGAACTGCCCGGACTACCTGAGGTGCTTGTTGACGAGCTTCGTCATCTCGAACATCGAGACCTGCGCCTTGCCACCGAAGATCGGCTTCAGGTTCTCGTCGGCGTTGATCTGACGACGGTTCTTCTCATCCTGGAGACCCTTCCGCTTGATGTAGGCCCACAGCTTCTTGGTGACCTCGGTGCGCGGCAGCGGATCGGTGCCGACCACCATGCCGAGCTGCGGGCTGGGGTTCATGGCTTTCATGAACGCGGCGTTCGGCGTGCGCTTGGCGCCGGACTTCTTGGCGGTCTTCTTCGCGCCGGAGGTCGCCGAAGACTTCCTGGCGCCGCCCTTCTTCGCCGCGCCCTTCTTCGCCGCGCCCTTCTTGGCGCCGCTCTTCTTCGCGCCGCCCTTCTTCGCGGCACCGCCCTTCTTGGCGGCGCTCTTCTTCGCACCCGTCTTCTTCGCGGCCATGCTCGTCTCCTGGGATAATGAACAGGTTCTCGCACTGAGAGAAACGCTGTACGACGGGGCGCAAGATACAATCCCTGACGACGTGCGCAATAGGGAAACCGCGTGTTTCCCCTCTGAAAAACGTCGATTCTCCCTCTGCGAACAGCACGACGCGCGCGCTCGGCGCGACATGTCCTCCGCTAGAGCGTGCGGGCGAGCCAGTCGGCGAGGGTACCGAGAAGGTCCTTCCGCACCCGGAAACTCGGCAGCGTGTGGTAGGTGAGCGGGTTGCCCGACGGGTCTTCGAGCAGCAGGTGATTCATCCGCGGGAATGTGCGGAGGGTCACACGCGAGTTGCCCGCGCGCCGCATCGCGTCGGCGAGCAGTCGTGCCTGCGCCGCGGGCACCTGGCGGTCGGTCTCGCCCTGCAGGATGAGGGTGGGCTGGCGCACGCGGCGCGCGGCAGGCAGTGGCTCGTAGCGAATGAAGAAGTGATACGGACCTGGCGCGGCGGCGATGGAATCCACCTGGCGCGCCGCTTCCGTCAGCAGCGAGTCGCGCTCCGCGGCGCTTCGCGTGCTGTCGCGGCCGATGAAGTACGTGTTCTGAGCGCGCACGATCTCGCGGCCCGACGAGGCGGGCGCCGCGAGGAGCACGAGGGCGCGCACGCGCGGGTCGGTCGAGGCGACCATCGGTGCCACCAGGCCTCCCTCGCTATGGCCGACCAACCCGACTCGCGCCGGATCGACGCCAGCGCGCGCGCGCAGCCACGCGACGGCGGCGCGCACGTCGTCGGCATAGTCGGCGGCGGTAGCCGTGGGCAGGCCCGCATCGGAGCCGCCGACTCCGCGGTCGTCCAGACGCAACACGGCGATACCGCGGCGGGAGAGGGTGTCGGCGATCTCGCGGAACGGGCGCCAGCCTTCCATCGCCGGCGTGCCCTCATCCCGGTCCTGCGGGCCTGTGCCGGTGATCATCACGACCGCCGGCGCTCGCGTTCCCATGCGCGGCGACGGCATGGTCAGCGTGCCGGCCAGCTTGATTCCCGCCGGCGTCCGAACGACGACCTCCTCGGCGGTGTAGGGCGCGCCTGCCGGGGCGGCGTAGGAGGCCGTGGCGGCCACCGGTATCGGCGGCGTCCACCCCGCCGCGCGCGAATCACCCGGCAGACGCTCGAACACGAGGTTCTGCGCCGGCACGATTCCGCCGAGCAGGCGGCCGTCGGGATCGGTACGCGCCCGGAAGGTGGTGCCGGCGACGGTGATGGTGGCCGAGTCGGCACCGACTCGCACGACGGCGGCGATGAAGATCTGGGCGCCGTTCATGAGCAGCGTGGGAACGAACGCCGTGTCGCGGCCGAGGGCACGCGCACGACGCAGGATCTGCTCGAGTGAGAGCCCCGACAGGTTGGTGAGGGGGACGGCGCCGGCCGTCGCCTTCATCCGGACGTCGGGAACCGACGAGGCGCCCGCCGCACTCTCCACGTGCGCGATCGCACTATCACCCACGAAGGTGAGGTCGGCGCGGCGGACGGCGCTGTCACCCCGCGCGCCAAGGGCGAGCGACGACGAGAGACGCGAGACCAGGGCGGAGTCTCCGATGGTGAGGACCTGCCCGATGCGCACGCGCGGCATGCGCATCCACAAGCTGCCTTCGGCGCGGTGCGCCTCGCGCGCGGTCGTCTCGACCGCCAGCGTATCGGTACCCTGGCGAGTGAGGAACACGGCGCGCTCGACGCCCTGCGCCCGGATGGCGGCTGGTGCGGCGAGGGTGAGCAGCAAGGCAGGCAGCGTGTGACGAAGCGTGGGCGAACCACGATGAATCAGTGCCGGCATCTCTAGGTGGCGAGCCGCGCGAGCAGCTCCATCATCTGCACATCGTACGGATCGGGGGCATCGTCGTCCTCGGCGATCTCCGTCGCGAGCTGCGGTGTCTCGAGAATGAGCGGAATGCCACGCGTGCGCTGGTCGGCAAGCAGCCATCCGAATGCCTCGGCGCCGATCGTGCCGTCGCCGATCAGCACGTGGCGGTCGCGGTTGGAGGAGAGCGCACCCTCGCTGTCGTTCAGGTGGAAGAAACCGGGTTTCTCCCCCGTCGCCTCCTCGAAGGCGTCGAGCACGGCGCGTACCCCGTCCGCCGATGCCGCGAGGTCGTAGCCGCTCGCGTACAGATGGCAGGTGTCGAGGCCGTAGCCCGTGCGGGCGCGGAGGCGCTTCGGCACGTGGCGGAGGATATCGCCGACCTCCGCTGCGGTGCGCGCCATCGTGCTGCCCGCTCCCGCGGTGTTCTCCACGAGCAGGCGGGTATCGCCCTGCACCGTTCCGAGCGCGTGCACGATGGCCGCCGCGATGCGCTCTGCCGCCGCCGTGCGGTCACCGTCGGTGGCGGCGCCGGGGTGGAAGCACACGGCTCCGGCGCCGAGGGTGGTGGAGCGCTCGAGCTCCCGGGCGAGACCGTCGCGCGCGCGGGACCACTTGATCTCGTCCGGCGTGGCGACGTTGAGGACGTAGGCGGCATGCACGACGACGCGCTCAGGGGCGATGCGCGAGCCGGCGAGCGCATTGCGGAACCGTTCGACCCGTTCGGGGCGAACCGACACCTTCTCGTTGTAGAACTTCGGGATGGCCGAGAAGATCTGAAGGGCGCGCATGTCGGCGGCGACCGCGCGGCGGGCGGCCATGTGGATGCCGCCGGTGTCGATCGTGTGCGCGCCGAAGTAGTGCTCCACTCGTGCTCCTATGAGGTGCGGCTCGTTCCGCGCGTCGAGAGGTCGAGCATGCGCGAGCCGGCGAGATATTCCACCGATTGCGGGTTCTTGAGCCTGGCGAGGTGCCGAACGACATCGGCGATGCGCCCCGCCTGCTCGAGGATGACGCGCACCTCGGAGCGCTGCTCCTCGGTGAGCCCCTCCTCCATCATCAGCAGCTCGGCATTGCCAAGCAGCGCCGAGAGCGGGTTGTTGATCTCGTGCTCGATCGCAATCGTCGTCTCGCCGATGCCGGCGAGCCAGCGCGAGCGCGCGAGCTCCTGCTCGGCCGCGCGGCGCGCCGCGTTCTGGACGATGCGCTGCCCGGCGATCTCCAGGCGGGCGCGCAGGTTCTCCGGGGAGCTCGGCTTCGTGACGTAGTCGTCGGCACCGGCGGCGAGAACGGCCGAGAGGTCGTCGCGCCCGTCGCGGGCCGTGACGACGAGGACGAAGGTCTCGCGTCCCGCCTCGTGCGCGCGGATACAGCGGCACACCGCGAGCCCGTCCATCCGCGGCATGTTGATGTCGAGCACGACGAGGGGGACGGGCTCCGCCTGGAACAGCTCCCACGCCTGCGCGCCGTCCTCGGCGGCCATGGCGTCGTGTCCGAGGTCGGCGAGGACCGCGGCGAGGAGGGTGCGCGCGATGGCGTCGTCGTCGGCGAAGAGCACGCGCATGGGACGGTCGGGCGTCAGTGGACGGTACCGGCCCGCACAGAGAGCACGGCAGGGGCCGTCGCGGAGGCGCGCTGCTCCCACGCCAGCGCCACGTGCCGGCCGCGAACCGCGGCGACCGGGCGCGACGCGACACCGTGGTCGTCCGACACCGGGACGACGCGCTCCTCGAAGATGTGCCCCATCGTACGCGACATGGCGAACCCGATTCGCGGCGTGCTGCTGTTGGGATCCTCGAAGCCGACGACGACGAGGTCACCGTCGGCCGCGACGCTCGTGCGGCCCAGGCGCTCCCCATAGAGGATCGGCACGGGAGCGTGAAAGGTTACTCCGCTGTCCATGGAATGCGAGAAGAAGAGGCCTGGTCCTTCGGGGGCCTGCAGACCATAGGTGACGTGCACGTAGCCGCTCGCCGAATCGGCAGCGATGGCCGCCGGCTCACGGCGACAGCCGTTGACGCCCTGATCGACCGTGTCCACCGGCGCGGGCGGACCCCAGGTGCGGCCCGCGTCGACCGAGCGTGCGCTGAGCAGCCGCGCGCTGCTGTCGGCACGCGGCGACCACCAGACGGCGTAGAGGATGCCACCGGCGCGCGCGAGGCGCAGCGAGCCGGGGCAGAGTGGTTGCGCGGGAGGGCTGACCCGACCCGCGAGCGCCGACAGGCTGTCGTTGTACACACCCCCGTCCGCGGCGAGGACGAACTGGGTAGCGGCGGGCATGGTGGTTGTCCGCGCGCTGGTCCAGTCGACAGGCGCCGGTGCGCATGCCAGCACGGCGAGCGCGAGGACGGCAGCGGAGCGGCCGGCGCGGGCAGATCGCGCCGCGCGCGTGGGGTACGGCATGCCGGAGAATAGTGCGCGCGCGGCGGAGGGAGAAGCACGGGCACGCCGACGCGAGCGAGCGAATTATCTTTGGGAGGACGCGCGGCTGGTCGCGCGCCACCGTTCGTCACCCGCACCCGTTTCCGCCATGGCCGCCCCCGTCGTTCCCGCCGACCGCTCCGCGCCGGCCCGCGCCGCCGCCGAATCGCGCCAGGCACTCGAGGCGATCAGCCCGCCCTCCGCTCCGCTCGCCGGCTTCACCGGAACCCGACGCGTGCCGCCGCCGGTGAACGAGCCGGTGAAGAGCTACGCGCCCGGCTCGCCGGAGAAGCTCGCGCTCAAGGCGCGGCTGGCCAGCATGGCGAAGGAACGGGTGGACATCCCGATCATCATCGGGGGCGAGGAGATCCGCACTGGCGACCTGGCGCAGAGCGTGATGCCGCACGACCACCGGCACGTGCTGGCCGACTGGCACCGCGCCACGCCGGCGCAGGTGGAGCAGGCCATCGCGGTGAGCAAGGGCGCGGGCGCGGAGTGGGCCAACTGGTCGTGGGAAGATCGAGCCGCGGTGTTCCTGCGCGCCGCGGAGCTGCTCACCACGACGTGGCGGCAGACCGTCAACGCCGCGACGATGCTCGGGCAGAGCAAGACCGTGTACCAGGCGGAGATCGACGCGGCGTGCGAGCTGATCGATTTCTGGCGGTTCAACCCGGCCTACGCGCAGGAGCTGTACGACGAGCAGCCGATCAGCAACAACACGATGTGGAACCAGCTCGACTATCGTCCGCTCGAGGGGTTCGTGTACGCCGTCACCCCGTTCAACTTCACGTCGATCGCCGGCAACCTGCCCACGGCGCCGGCGCTGATGGGAAACACCGTTCTGTGGAAGCCGGCGGCGACGGCGATGCTGTCGGCCTACTACATCATGAAGCTGCTCGAGGAGGCGGGGCTGCCGCCGGGGGTGATCAACCTCGTGCCGGGCGACGCGGTGCAGATCTCGAACGTCGCGCTGGCGCATCGCGACCTGGCCGGGGTGC
>JBBQYZ010000128.1:0-7333 GCA_038208205.1 Gemmatimonadales bacterium
CCGATGCCGCTGATCGACG
This sequence comes from Gemmatimonadales bacterium, assembly GCA_038208205.1. Lineage (GTDB taxonomy): Bacteria > Gemmatimonadota > Gemmatimonadetes > Gemmatimonadales > Gemmatimonadaceae > AG11. The sequence goes on from JBBQYZ010000128.1 coordinate 20, forward strand.
TCGCCCTCCCCCTCCCGCTGTTCCGCACCTTCACCTACCGGGTGACCGAGGGGCTCACCGGCAGTGTGACGATCGGCTCGCGCGTCGTCGTTCCCTTTCGCAACCGGAAGGAGATTGGGATCGTGGTGGGGGTGGGGACGAGCCGCGAGGGAGTGAAGTACAAGGATGTCGCGGCCGCCCCCGACGACGCGCCCGTGATCGACGAGCCCATGCTCGCCCTCTGCCGGTGGATCGCCGAGTACTACATCGTCCCCTTCGGCGTCGCGCTCCGCAGCGCCCTGCCGGCCGCCCTCACCGGCGTCAACGTCCCGGTGCCGGTGCGCAAGACGCGCCGCGTTGCGCAGATCCAGTTGGACCTGCCGTCGCTGCTGGGACGTGACAAGGTCTTCGCGCGAGCCCCCCAGCAGCGCGCGCTGTACGAGCTCCTCGAGGAGCGGGGAGGACGCGCTCCCGTTGACCATCTTGCCGAGCAGCTGCCCTTCTCGCCGTCGGTACTGAAAGGTCTAGTGGCGCGCGGCCTGGTGGTCGTGGTGGCCGAGACGGTCGACCGCGATCCATTTCTCGCGCGCGCGCTGCGGGCGCCTGACGCACATCAGCCGTCCGACGCGCAGGCGCATGCGCTGGCGCGGCTCGCGGTCGCGCCGCCCGGTCACGTCGTGCTGCTCCACGGCGTCACCGGCAGCGGGAAGACGCTGGTGTACCTCGAGCATCTGCGGCGCGTCGTGATCGACGAGGGGAAGTCGGCGATCGTGCTGGTGCCGGAGATCGCGCTCACACCGCAGACCGTCGACCGCTTCCGCGCCGTCTTCGGCGACCGCATCGCCGTCCTTCACAGCGCACTCTCCGACGGCGAGCGATACGACGCCTGGCTCGCGCTCCGTCGCGGCGAGAAGCGGATCGCCGTCGGCGCGCGCTCCGCCGTCTTCGCGCCCATGCGCGACCTCGGGGCCATCGTCGTCGATGAGGAGCACGAGTCGAGCTACAAGCAGGGCGAGGCGCCGCGCTACCATGCGCGCGAGGTGGCGATCGTGCGGGCCCGTGCCGAAGGGGCGGTCGTGGTGCTCGGCAGCGCCACGCCGAGCCTGGAGAGCTGGACCAACGCCGCGTCGGGCAAGTACGAGCTGCTCACGCTGCCCGACCGCGCCGGCGGCGCGCGGCTGCCCATCGTGCGAGTCGTCGACCTCCGCACCGATCGACCCAAGCGGACGGGGAGCGACACCTCCGAGTCCGACGGCGCGTTCGCCAGCGCGATCAGCCCGCCCCTCGCCGACGCGCTCAGCGTGCGCCTCATGAAGAGCGAGCAGAGCATCCTCCTTCTCAATCGACGCGGGTACTCGGCGTTCGTGCAGTGCGGCACCTGCGGCGACGTGGCGGTGTGTCCCAACTGCAGCATCAGCCTCACGTACCACCGCACTCCCGAGCGGCTCATCTGTCACTACTGCCAGCACGCCGAAGCGCTGCATTTGAGCTGTCAGCGCTGCGCCGGCATGCGTCTGCGCCAGCGTGGCATCGGCACGCAGCAGGTCGAGCGGCTGCTCGCCGAGCGCTATCCGACGGCCCGCATCGCCCGTATGGACGTGGACACGACGAGCGGCAAGTGGGCGCACACGGAGATCCTCGACCGCGTCGGTGCTGGCGAGGTGGACATCCTGCTCGGCACGCAGATGATCGCCAAGGGGCTCGATTTTCCCAACGTCACCCTGGTGGGCGTGATCGACGCCGACGTCGGTATCAACCTGCCCGACTTCCGTGCCTCGGAGCGGTGCTACCAGCTTCTCAGCCAGGTCGCGGGCCGCGCCGGCCGAGGTCCCAAAGGCGGCGAGGTGCTGATCCAGACGCGTTCACCGCAGCACCATGCCGTGCGCTGCGCGGTGACGCACGATTATTACGCGTTCGTGGATCAGGAGCTCGCGGGACGGAAGCATCCACCGTACCCGCCCAACGTCCGCATCGCCAACGTCGTGCTGAGCGGCACCCAGGAGGACGCGACCGCGCGGTTGGCGACCCGCACCGCGGCCTGGCTGCACCGCCTGCTCACCGCCCGTCCCGCCCCAGGCGTGACGGTGATCGGGCCGGCCCCCTGCCCGGTGGAGCGCATCAAGCAGCGCTGGCGATGGCACGTGCTCATCAAGGCCGAGCGGCCGCAGGAGCTCGGCCGGGTGGCGCGCTACCTGGTGGAGCGGTTCGAGATTCCGCAGCAGTTCGGGCTGCGGATGACAGTGGATCGCGATCCGGTGGCCCTGCTGTGAGGACGGAGCCGCGCCGAGCCGCTCGCGATCGGCGCGGATCAGCGTTCCCCCTTCTCGCGCCCCCGCTCCGCGACGATCTTTCACGGGTGACGACCTTCCACCATCCGGACTTCACTCGGCCGCAGCTTGCCGGGGCTCCGGACGCCCGCTTCGCGCCCGCCCCCGCCGACGGCGTCCTCCCCGACGGCTTCTTCTCCTCCACCAACCTGCCCACGTACGTGCGCGTCGGCGGGGAGTGGCAGATGCCGCGCGAGCCGCGGATGGATTCGGTGCTCGTGCTCGCCGCCGAAGGAGTCGTGTGGACCCGGGAGGGTCGTCGCGTACGGCGTGGGGAGCAGGTCGCCGTGGGTGCGGCGGAGGACGGGCGAGAGGGCATCTTCGTGCATGCCGCGGCGTTCATGGGCGAGGCCACCGCGGAGGGCGAGTTCAAGTTCATGTCGAGCGAGGTCTCGCGCGAGAAGCCCATCGATTACTCGTTGATGGCGCGGATCCTCCTCGAGGAGCGCGACCGGGGCGGTTATCCCGTCTGGGTGGCCGGGCCGGCGCTCGTGCACTCGCGCGCCCGTCACGACATGACCTGGTTCATCCAGCACGGGTTCGTCGGCGCGTTCCTCGCCGGCAACGCCGTGGCCGTGCACGACATCGAGGCGAGCATCTTCGGTACCACGCTCGGAATGTCGGGGCAAGGCCAGGCTACCCAGGGCGGCCATGGACTTCACATGCGCGCCATCAACAAGGTGCGCGCCGCAGGATCGATCGCCGCCGCCGTTGCCGACGGCACGATCAGGGACGGAATCATGCACGCCCTCGTGACGACGAACACGCCCTTCGTGCTCACCGGCTCCATCCGCGACGACGGCCCTCTCCCCGACGTGATCACAGACGCCGTGCAGGGGCAGGACGTCATGCGTGGACACGCCGTCAAGGCCACCATGGCGATCCTCATCGCCACGGCGCTTCACGCAATCGCCACCGGCAACATGCTGCCGGCGTTCGTGACCGAACGCGATGGCTCGCTCCGGGAGCTGGCGACCATCTGCGTCGATTCCTCGGAATTCGTCGTGAGCAAGCTCAAGGACCGCGGCACCCACCAGGCGTTCGGCGTCGTCACCAACGCACAGGACTTCATGCACATCCTGCGGCTGTACGTGGAGCGTGAGCTCGATCAGCGACGGTTGGCCGCGGTCGCCCCTACCGCCCACGACCACTCGGCGGCGCGGTGAACGACGACACTCGTACGCGCTTCCTCGCCGCGATCGCCCGGCGGATTCCGCGCGAGCACGTGACCGAGCTCCACCTCTTCCCGGCCATTCGGCAGGGCGGCATGGAGAGCGGGGTGGCAGTGATCGCCGTCGCGCACCAGCCGGTCCGATCGCTTGATGTGGACGGGGGCTTCAACTCTCCGCCCGCCATGGCCGAGGCGGCCGACATCGAGACGCCGACCGTGCTCGTCGTGCACGACGAGCTGGTCGACGAGTCGCAGTACGTCGCCGACGAGATGGTGGACGACGCGACGATCCCTGCGCGTCCGAGCGAGTCCGAGCAGCTCGCCGCGCGTGCCGCGGTGGCGGCGGCGGTGCGCTACACGGTCTTCAGCGCGCGCTACCGCCATACGCTGAAGGGGATCGACCGCGGCAAGTGGGAGGTCTCCGTCACCGAGGAGGCCGACGCGCCCCTGCTGACGGTCGACGCCGTGGTGCGCGGCGTCTCACGACGTTCCGGCGACGCCGACGAGACGGTCCGTCTCTCTGGCGACGAGTTCCGGGAGGCGATCGCGCTCGTCGTCTCCGTTCCGGTTGCCAGCGGTGCCTAGCGCGCCGCGCGTCGTGCAATGATCGGCGAGCCGGCATCGCTCGGCCTGGCGCTCGCCTTCGGCGCGGGATTGTTGAGCTTCGTGTCGCCGTGCGTGCTGCCGCTGATCCCGAGCTACCTCACCTTCGTCACCGGCGTGGGGTTCGAGGAGCTCGGCACGGCGCGACGTGCGGCGTTCGTGCACGCACTGCTGTTCGTGCTCGGCTTCTCCCTCATCTTTGTCGCGCTCGGCGCGTCTGCCACGGTGCTCGGTCGGCTGCTCATCGCCTATCGCCTGTGGATCACTCGTGCCGGCGGTGCGCTGATCGTCCTGTTCGGTCTCTATCTGCTGGGCATCGTCCGCCTGGGCGCCTTCGACCGCGAGCGGCGCGTACATCTGGCCAACAAGCCGGTCGGCTATCTCGGCAGCGTGCTGGTCGGCGTCGCCTTCGGCGCGGGGTGGACGCCCTGTCTGGGTCCCATTCTTGGCGCCATCCTCACCTATACCGCGGCGACTGCCGATCTCGGGCGGGGCCTGCCGCTGCTGCTGGCGTACTCCCTCGGACTCGCCATCCCCTTCCTGGTGGCCGCCGTCGCCGTGGAGCGATTCCTCGAGACGGTCACTCGCTTTCGTCCTTATCTGGCGCGAGTCTCGCAAATCAGCGGCGGCCTGCTCGTGATCGTCGGGCTGCTGATGCTGTTCGACTACTTCACGATCATCGGGACGTACCTGCAGGCACTCACGCCCGCCGGGTTGCGAAGCCGGCTCTAGGCTCCCCTCGAGTCGGCAGCGTGCGAGTCGCAGAGACTCCTATTGACGAACCCACTCCCGCACCCTTCGTAGCAGCTCTCTCGTCGGCACCGGCTTCAACAACACGGCGCGGCACCCGAGCTCCAGGCATCGTGCGATGATCTCGGGCTCGTCGCGCCCCGTGAGCGCCACGCTCACGCGCGGCATCGCGCCGCGCGCCGTCAGCGCGAGCAGGACGTCGAGCCCGTCGCCGTCGGACAGGCCGAGGTCCAGTAAGAGCAGGTCGACTGGCTCCACGGTGGCGGCGGCGATCGTCGCGGCGATGCTCGGCGTCGTCGTCACGCGGTGTCCGGTTTCCTCGAACAGTACGCGCATCGCGCCGGCGACGAGCTCGTTGTCCTCCGCGACCAGAACGTGCGGCAGCGCGGCGTCGGCGGAGCTCAGGAGCGGGGGAAGGGGATGGTGAAGAAGAAGCGGCTCCCCTTCCCGAGCTGGCTCTCGACCCAGATGCGTCCGCCGTGCAGCTCCACGAGCTTGCGCGCGATCGTGAGACCGAGCCCCGTGCCGTGATGCTGGCGCGACGCGCTCGAGTCCACCTGCGCGAACTCGCGGAACACCAGCTCGTGGTGCTCGGGATCGATGCCGATGCCGGTGTCGCCTACCTCCACCACGCACTCCGAGCCATCGGGTCCCAACGCCCGTTGCGCCTTGACCCACACGCGTCCCCCTCGCGGCGTGAAGTCGATCGCGTTGCCGAGTAGGTTGCCCACGATGTGCGTCACCTTCTCGCGGTCGGCGGAGACGGGCCCGATGTCGTCCGACACGTCGGTGTCCAGGTGCAGGCCTTTCCGGCTCACGAGCGATTCGTTCAGAGTGCTCAGCTGCAGCACCACCGACGACAGCTGGAAGTGGGTGTGGGTCACCGTCAGCTGATTGGCCGCGCCCCGAGCATAGGTGAGGATCTCTCCGACCTGACCGAGCAGCTGCCGCCCACCGTTGATGATCCCGCCGATGCTCTCGAGCTGCCGCACGGTCAGGTCGCCGAGGATGCCGTCGCGCAGTATCTCGGCGTGCGTGATCACCGCCGTCAGCGGGGTGCGCAGGTCGTGCGAGATGTTGGCCAGGAACTGCGTCTTGAGGGTGTCGCGGGCCTCGAGCTCCGTCACGCGCTCGAGTGCATGACGGAGCTGCGCCTCGAGGGCCGCGACGCGCAGTTCCGGCGTCGAGTGCGTGAGCGGCGGCGCTGACGGGTCCAGGCGGTGCATGGCTACAAGCTACCGCGTTCCGCCCACCGTGCCAGTACCGGCCGGCTCCAGTGACCCGTTCGTGACCGGCGACGCCGACGTGCTCTCGAGCGACTCCTCGAGTTGCTGGCGTCGCAGCAACGACGTGTAGCGGCCGCCGGCCGCCATCAGCGCGTCGTGCGTGCCCTGCTCGACGACCCGGCCGCCATCGAGCACGATGATCCAGCTCGCGTCGCGCACGGCGCTCACGCGGTGCGACGCGATCACGGCGGTGCGCCCCGACAGTGCGCCACGCAGCCCGCGCAGGATCTCGGCTTCGGTGTGCGTGTCCACCGCCGAGAGTGCGTCGTCGAGCAGCACCAATCGCGGACGCCGCGCCAGCGCGCGGGCCAGCGCCAAGCGCTGCTTCTGCCCTCCGCTCAGGTTGATGCCCCGCTCGCCGAGCACGGTGCCATAGCCGTGCGGAAAGGCGAGCACCGTCTCGTTCAGCTGGGCCACCTCGGCGGCCCAGCGATGCGCCGTCGCATCGCGCTCTCCGGTAGCACGCGACTGCTCGGGCGCGCGCTCGTCGGCGTGCGTGTCGTCGACGAGCGGCACGGTGGCGTCGCCGTAGGCGAGGTTCGCCGCGATCGTGTCGCTGAACAGGAAGGTCTCCTGCTGCACGTAGCCGATCTCCGCGCGCAGCGACGCCAGCGACAGCTCGCGGATCGGCACCCCGTCCACCAGAATCTCGCCCTCCTGCGGATCGGTGAGCCGAGGGATCAGGTCGATCAGCGCGCTCTTGCCGCTTCCTGTCGCGCCGACCACCGCGAGCGTCCCGCCCGCCGGCAGCAGGAACGACACGCCGCGCAGCACCCACCGCGGCGCCGCCCCCTGCGGCGTGGGGAAGTGGTAGCCCACGCCGCGAAATTCGAGCGCCCGTCCACCGCGCCCCGGCGGCAGCGCGCGCGGCGCGGCGGGTGAGGTCACCTCGGCACGCGAGTCCAGCACCTCGAGCAGCCGCGCCATCGACGCCGATCCGCGCAGGAACAGGTTGATCACCCACCCCAGCGCGATCAGTGGCCAGGTGAGAAGGCTGAGGTAGAAGCCGAAGGCGATGAAGGCCCCCACGGTGATTACCCCGTTCACCACCAGCCGCCCGCCCAGCCCGAGCACCACCACCACGCTCAGCCCCGCCAGCAGTGCGAACAACGGGTTCATCAGACCGTACAGCCGCGCCAGACGGAGGTTCTTGTCCACGTACCCTTCGTTGAGCGCGGCGAACCGTGCCACCTCGGCG
>JBBQYZ010000129.1:0-7292 GCA_038208205.1 Gemmatimonadales bacterium
ATGGCTTCCCGACGACCCAGCGTCAGCGTCACCGGCCGCTGCTCGGGCGGCGCCTCGGACTCTCCCTCGCCGGCCGACATCACCACTTTCACCATGTCGCCCTCGCGGGGCTGCTCCTCCACCGGGGCCCAGCTCGCCTTCTCGTCGCGCAGGGTCTCGAGCTGCTCGTTGAGCTGTTCGTCGGACACCGCGCTTGGGGGACGGGAGACGCGGAAACCGTCGGTACGCGCCAGCTCCACCTTGGGCCGAATCTCGAGGTGCAGCTCGAACGTCAGCGGCTGGTCGTCCACGAACTTCACGTCGTGCACGTGGGGCTGCGCCGCGACGTCGAGCTTCTCGCGTTCCATCACCTCCTTGAACGCCTCCTGCACCAGCGTCTCGAGCACCTGCTGGCGGATGGCGTCCTTGAAGCGCTTGCGCACCATCGACGCCGGCGCCTTTCCCGGCCGGAAGCCGGGAAGCCGGACCGAGCCGGCGTAGCGCTTCGCCGCCCGCTCCTCCTCGTCGCGAACGAGGACGAGGGGGACGGAGACCTCGAGCAGGCGCTCGACGCCCTCGCTCTTCTTGGTGGTGATCTGGATGTCCATTCGTCTGCGGATAGCCGTGGTACGGGTGCGCGGTTCCACCGTGCGGGCGTGGCGCGTGGTGACTGCTTCAAAGCTAATCCCCGGGCGAGGGCGCTTGTAGGGGAAAAGCCTGCGTGGGGACGGCCGGGGGCACCCGCCAGCGGCCGCGCGGGCCGCCACAGGAGGTTTTCAGGCCTGCCCGATCATCTCAGCCACGATCTTCCCCGAGCTCAGCACGCCCGGGATTCCCGCTCCGGGGTGCGTTCCCGCGCCGGCGAAAAAAAGGTTGCTCACGTCCTCGCTGCGATTGTGCGGGCGGAACCAGGCCGACTGGGTCAGGATCGGTTCGACGGAGAAGGCGCTCCCGAGGTGGCTGTTCAGGGTGTCGCGAAAGTGCAGGGGGTCGATCACGTGCTCGGTGACCAGGTGCTTCGACAGCCCCGGGAGGTAGCGCTGCTCGAGATACGACATGATGCGGTCGCGGTACGGTCTGGCCGCTGTCCGCCAGTCGGTGTCGCCACCGAGATGCGGGACGGGAGACAGGACGTACCAGCTGTCGCACCCGGGCGGCGCCAGCGAGGGGTCGGTCGCGGTGGGCCGGTGCAGGTAGAGCGAGAAGTCGTCCGACAACCGCTTGGTCGTGAAGATGTCGTCGAGCAGGCCGCGGTACCTCGAGCCCATGAGGATCTCGTGATGCGCGATGTCCTCGTACTTCCGGTCGGTGCCGAAGTAGATCACGAACAGCGACATCGAGTAGCGAAGCCGGGTCATTCGGCGGTCGGTGTTCCTGCGGCGTACCTCGGGCGGCACGAGGTCCATGTACGTGCGCGCCACGTCGCCATTGCTCACCACCGCGTCGGCCGACACGAGCTCGCCGCTCGCCAGACGTACGCCCGTCGCCCGTCGCGTGCGCGCGTCCACCTCGATCCGTGCGACTTCCGCCTCCAGCCGCACGATGCCTCCGATGTCCTCGAACAGGCGCACGAGTCCCCGCACGAGCGCGCCGGTGCCCCCCATCGCGAACCACACCCCCCATCGCTGCTCCAGCGTGTGGATCAGCGCATAGATCGAGGTGCTCTGGAAGGGATTGCCGCCCACCAGCAGCGGATGGAAGCTGAACACCTGCCGGAGTCGTTCGTCCGCGATGTGCCGGTTGACGAACGCCGCCACCGACCGGTCGGCGCGCAGGCGCACCAGGTCGGGCGCCACCTTCAGCATGTCGCTCACCCGCTCGAAGGGCGTGTCGATCAGCGCCATGCCGGCTGCGAAGATCGCCTCGGTCGCTTCGGCGAAGCGCAGGTAGCCGGCGACGTCCGCGGGATTGATCCGGCGAATCTGCTCGATCACCGCCGCGCGGTCGCCATTGTAGCGAAAGACCGTGCCATCCTCGAACCGGATGTTGTAGAACGGGTCGATCGGCACGAGCCGTACGTAGTCGTCAGTGCGCCGGCCGCTGCGCTCGAACAGCTCGCGGATCAACCAGGGCGCCGTGATGATCGTCGGCCCGCCATCGAAGGTGAAGCCGTCCTGCTCGTAGACGTAGGCGCGCCCGCCCGGCTTGTCGCGCTTCTCGACGATGGTGACCTGATGCCCCTGTTGCTGGAGCCGGATCGCCGCCGCCAGTCCGCCGAACCCGCTCCCGATGACGAGGACGCGCAACGGAGCGCTCAGTCGCTCGCCGTGGCGCCGAACGAACGCGGCGTCGCCCGATACGCCATGCGACGCGGGCTCCGTCCTTTGCGGATCGCGAGTACCAGTGGAAGTGCCATCGCGGCCGAGCCGAGCAGCACCGCCCACCACAATCCGCGGCCCGCGCAGATCAGCAGCGGGAGGAGGCCATTCACGGCGTACAGCACGAGTGGCAGCCGAGTGGGAGCGACCCGTGCCGCCCACCTGCTGGGTGGCACGATCGCGAGCATCACGCGCGCGACGACGATTCCCGTGAGCAGCCAGCCCAGCCAGTTCGTGAGCGGCATCCCGTAGAACAGGTTCGCGAGCGCGACTCGCCGCACCACCGACGCATGCTCGAGCGGCGGAAGGTGCCAGAGCCAGTGCGTCGTCGCGACCATTGCCGGGTCCATCGACACGTCCCACGCGGTGAGCACGAGCGCCGTCAGCGCGGCCCATCGCCACCGGCTCGCCGATGAGTCATCGGCGGTCAGCAGCCGACCGCAGATCGCGAGCGACGCGTACAACATGAAGAACCAGGAGGTCGGAATGTTGAATGGCACCCGTCCGCCGATCAGGTAGCCGAGCTGGGTGGTGTACGCGTACGGCCCGAAGGGATACCCCGTCGTCGTGCCGAGAAGCTCGGAGCCGAGCGAGAGCGAGAATCCGGCGACGAAGAGGGTCAGGGCCGAACGCCAGCCGAGCCTGCTCGCAGCGTGCAGGATGCCGGCGATCGCGCCGAGCACCACCGTCGTCTGCCCGCCGAACTGGAACATCAGCGCGGCGATGCGCTGGTTGGCGGGCGTGAGCAGCCATGCCGGCGCCGGGGGCGCGAGAAAGGTCGCGAAGGCGATCCCCGAGAACAGCAGCAGCGCGGCGTGTGCCGCGAGCGCGACGCCCGCGACCCGCGCCGCGCCGCTGCCACCGTCGTGTGCGCTCGTTCGTCCGCTCACGCCCATTCCACCCGCTCCGCGTCGCGATCTCCCACTCGTGGCCCGTCGGCCGCGCGGCCCGCACCGGCCGACCCGAGCGGCGCCCGCCATGCGCTCCACAACACGGTCGCGCGTGCGAGCGTGCCGAGCCGGGCGCGGGAGCGGAAGGTATCATAGCCGATCGACTCGATCGCGCCGAGAATGCCTTCGTAGCCCACGGCGCACGCCGTGGCGCAGCGACGGGCATCGGGGGCGAGCAGCGCGATCCCCGGCGATGCGGACCGGTACAGAGCACGAGCCCGCGCGATCTGGAAGGCCATGAAGGCGGACCAGCGTGCGTCGCCGGCGAGCGCGTTCGACAGGATCTCGTCGCGCCCGAGCCCGAAGTGGGCAAGCTCGTCGTCGGGGAGATAGCAGCGCCCGTTCCGGGCGTCCTCGCCAACGTCGCGGAGGATGTTCGTCAACTGCATCGCCACGCCGAGCGTCCGCGCATGGCCGAGCGCTCGCGTTCGCTCGCCCACGCCGCCATGCACGCCGAACACGTAGGTGCACATCTCGCCAACGGTGCTGGCGACTCCCTCGCAGTATCGCTTGAGCTCGTCCCAGGTGGCGTAGCGCGCCGGCGTGCAGTCACGCGCGATGCCCGAGAGGAGCTCGTGAAGGATTGTCGGCGGAACGTCATGGCGTCGCACGGCGCGCAGCAGCTCACGAAACACGGGGCCGCTGGGATTCCCTGCGAGCGCGTCGTCCAGCTGCCGGCGGTACGCCGCCAGGAGCGCCGGCACCTCGCTGGCGCGGTCGCACGTGGCGAGGTCCACCATATCGTCCGCCACCCGACAAAAGGCGTAGAGCGCGAACGCCGCTCGACGCTTCTCAGGCATGAGAAAATGGCTCGCGAGCCAGAACGTGCGCGCGTGCGAGCGCACGATCGTCCGGCATGTCGTGGCGTCGATCAGCGTGATCTCCGGGACGGGTTGCAACGGAGGCGGCGACGATGCGCCGTCCTCGCTGCTCAACGCTCCACGCAGTTCCCGGTTCCCACCGCATTCAGGTGCTCGACAGCGCGAGATCGAGTCGGTACGATGCGAGAGAGGGGACTCGAACCCCCAAGCCTTGCGGCGCCAGATCCTAAGTCTGGTGCGTCTGCCAGTTTCGCCACTCTCGCGTCATCGGAAACTACTGGCAGGTCAGGAGGTCGGTAGGTCCGCAGGTCGGGACGACGAAGGGCACGCCGGCGCCAGCCGATGTGCCCTTCTCTCACCGCAGACCGACAAACCAACCCACCTACACCCGCCCTACCCCCCGACCTGAACCGTCACGGCGCGCGTCGTCGCCTCCTGACCGATGTCGTAGACGAGGAAGGTCACGAGATCGCCCGGCCGCAGCCGAGACAGCACCGCGTCGAGGTCCGCCGCCGAGCGGAGCTCGCGCTTGGGACCAGGATTGATGATCTGCACCAGGATCGTCTGGTCCGCGAGCAGCTTCCGGTACGCGGGCCCGGTGACGTTAACGTCGCTCACGAGCAGGCCGCGCCGATACGGCTCGGCCACGCGCCCCCGGGTCACCAGCTCGGGAGAGACCGGCTCCACCGCGATGCCAATCTTGTCGAAGCGGCGCGACGCCGTTGGTTCTGCCCGACGCATCGCCGACGGATCCGCCGCGGCGACCTGCTGCGCCGCTTCGGGTGCCTCGGCCAGCTTCACGCGGAAGCTCTTCTTCTGCCCGAAGCGCATCGCCTCGAACACGAGCGTCTCACCCGGCTTGTGCGCGCGCACGATGCGCTGCATGGTGCCTACCCGGTCGGTCGGCTTGCCGTCGGCCGAGATGATGACGTCGCCCGGCTCCATCCCCGCCCGCTTGGCCGGGCTGTCGTCGACCGGGTCGAAGCTGTACGTCTGCACCAGCACTCCGGTCACCTCGTTCAGCCCCGCCGCCTTCGCGTCGGCGGCCGTGGCATCGATGATGGCGACGCCGATCACCGCGCGCCGCACCTTGCCGAAGGTGATGAGATCGTCCATCACCTGCCGCGCGAGCGAGATGGGAATCGCGAAGCCGTAGCCGGCATAGAAGCCGGTGTTGGACGCGATCGCGCTGTTGATGCCGATCACCTCGCCGCGGATGTTCACGAGCGGACCGCCCGAGTTACCCGGGTTGATCGCCGCGTCGGTCTGGATGTAGTCGGTGATCGCGTAACGCGATTCGAGCAGCCGGGGCAGCGGCCTCCCCTTGGCGCTGATGATCCCGGCTGTGACGGTGAAGTCCAGCCCGAGCGGGTTGCCGATTGCCACCACCCACTGACCCACGCGCGATGCATTGTCGTCGCCCAGCGCCGCCACCGGCAGACCGGTGCCGTCGATCTTGATCACGGCGACGTCCGTCGTCGGATCGCGGCCGATGACCTTGGCCTCGAACGAGCGCTTGTCGAGTAGTGTCACGGTCACCTTGTCGGCGTCCGCCACCACGTGGTTGTTCGTCAGGATGTAGCCGTCCTTGGAGACGATGAAGCCGGTGCCGCTCGCCTCCTGCGCCTCCTCGCGCTGCGGCTGCTCGAAGTTGCGGAAGAAGTCCTCGATGCCGGGCCGCTGGCCCCGCGGGCGAGGCGCCCGGACCCGCTGCGTCTGGATCGACACGACGCTCGGCGTCACGTGGTCCGCGATCGCCTCGAAGGCGCTTCCCGTCTCGGCCAGCGACTTCACCTCCGACGAGGCGACCTTCCCGCCCTTGGCGTCCTGCGCGAAGCCGAAGCGCGTGAGATCGAACCCCGACGCGAAGAGGAGTCCGCACACGAACGCCGCCGCCACCGCCACGCCGAAGCGCGCCCGCGAGAATCTGGATGTCATATCGTTCAACCGTCCGGAGGGAGTCGCTTGCTACCCGATGAAGGCTACTACACGCGAGCGGGCGACGAGTGTCCCGTAGGCGACACTTACGGCGCCCGCCCGGTTTCCGATCGACCGCGTCGTCAGCGGCTTACTTCTTGGCCTCATCGACGATCTCGTAGTCGGCTTCGACCACGTCATCCGCCGGCCGGGCGCCATCCGCCTCGCCCTCGCCGCCGGGGGGGACACCACCGGCGTCGCCCGGGCCGCCGGGCTGCGAGGCCTGCGACTGGGCGTAGAACGACTGTCCCGCCTCGCCGCAGGTCTTGCTGAGCTCCTCCTGCGCGGCCTTGATCTCGTTCATGTCGTCGCCGCGCAGCGCCTTGCGGGCGCGCTCCACCGACCCGTCGAGCCGGCCCTTGAGGTCCGCGGGCAGCTTGTCCGACCACTCCTTCGAGTTCTTCTCGACCTCGTACGTCAGGCTGTCCAGGCGGTTCCGGGTGTCGATCTCCTCGCGGCGGCGCTTGTCCTCGTCGGCGTTCTTCTCGGCGTCCTTCACCATCTTGTCGACGTCGGCGTCGGACAGACCGCTCGACGCCTCGACGCGGATCTTCTGCTCCTTGTTGGTCGCCTTGTCCTTCGCGGCCACGTGCAGGATGCCGTTGGCGTCGATGTCGAAGGTGACCTCCACCTGCGGCATGCCGCGCGGAGCGGGCGGAATCCCCGTGAGCTGGAACTTGCCGATCGTGCGGTTGTCTCTCGCCAGCTCACGTTCCCCCTGCAACACATGGATCTCGACCGTCGTCTGATTGTCGTCGGCCGTGCTGAAGGTCTCGGACTTCTTGGTCGGGATCGTCGTGTTGCGCGGGATCAGCACCGTGGTCACGCCGCCCAGCGTCTCGATGCCCAGTGAGAGCGGGGTGACGTCGAGGAGCAGGACGTCCTTCTGCTCGCCCGTGAGAACCGCACCCTGGACGGCTGCGCCGATCGCGACGACCTCGTCCGGGTTGACGCCCTTGTTGGGCTCCTTGCCGAAGAACTTCTTGACCTCTTCCTGGATCTTCGGGATGCGCGTGCTGCCGCCGACGAGGAGCACCTCGTCGATATCCTTCGGCTCCAGACCGGCGTCCTTGAGCGCCTTCCGCATCGGCTCGAGGGTGCGGGTGATCAGGTCATCCACCAGCTGCTCGAACTTGGCGCGGGACAGCGTATAGTTCAGGTGCTTGGGCCCCGTCTGGTCGGCGGTGATGAACGGCAGGTTGATGTCGGTCGAGTTGGTGCTCGACAGCTCCATCTTGGCCTTCTCA